>JALTMZ010000245.1 GCA_027001105.1 Thermococcus sp. | reverse complement strand
ATACAGGATGCTGTTGAAGAAAAAATTGATCTCCTAAAAACAGATTTAAGGAAGATATTTGATATTGGAGACATAATTTATGCGAAAGTGAAAGCCTTCAATGAAGTGAACCAAATTGATTTAACAACTAAGGGAATGCCTTTTAATGGCGGTCCATTAAAAGGAGGGCAGATTGTAAAGATAACCCCCTCTAAAGTGCCCCGTTTAATTGGTAAAGGCGGTTCTATGATAAATCTAATCAAAAAAATGACCCAGACAAGAATTATTGTTGGGCAAAACGGATGGGTATGGGTCAGTGGAAGAAAAGAGGAACTTGAGAGAGTAGCAATTGAGGCAATACTCAAGGTTGATAGAGAAAGCCACACACAGGGACTGACTGATAGAGTAAAAGAGCTGCTTTTGACAAGATTAAAGGAGCTCAAAGAGCAGGGAATTATTGGGGAAATACCTCAAATAGAAGAGGGTGAAGGAAATGATGGGAAAGCCTGAGGATATAAAGCTTATTGATGAGAATGGAAGAAGAATTGATGGCAGAAAAAAGTATGAGCTCAGACCAATTAAAATGGAAGTTGGTGTTTTGAAGAATGCCGATGGTTCTGCTTATATAGAATGGGGAAGGAATAAAATTCTCGCCGCGGTTTATGGACCAAGAGAAATTCATCCAAAGCACTTACAGAGGCCAGATAGAGCAATATTGAGAGTTAGATACAACATGGCTCCCTTCAGTGTTGAAGAAAGAAAAAAGCCCGGACCAGACAGGAGGAGTGTTGAAATAAGCAAAGTCATCAGAGGGGCATTGGAGCCGGCAATCATACTTGAGCTATTCCCAAGGACTGCGATTGATGTTTTCATTGAGGTTCTCCAGGCAGATGCAGGAACAAGAGTTGCTGGAATTACTGCCGCTTCTTTAGCATTGGCAGATGCGGGAATTCCTATGAAAGACTTAGTCTCCGCATGTGCTGCTGGAAAGATCGAGGGGCAGATTGTCCTTGACCTGAACAAGGAGGAGGACAACTATGGAGAGGCTGATGTCCCAGTTGCAATAATGCCGATAAAGAACGATATAACCCTTCTGCAGATGGACGGTTACTTGACAAGAGAGGAGTTCCTTGAGGCTGTGAGGCTTGCAATAAAAGGTGCAAAGGCAGTCTATCAAAAACAGAGGGAAGCATTGAAGGAAAAATACATCAAGATAGCCCAAGAGGTAGGTGAGTAAAAATGGAAGTTATGGCTTCAATTATGAAAGATCATATCATCGAACTCCTAAAAGATAAAAAAAGAATTGATGCGAGAGGCTTGGAAGATTTGAGACCTCTTGAAGTGAAAGTCAATGTCATCGAAAAAGCGGAAGGTTCAGCATGGGTCAAGCTTGGCAATACTCAGGTTCTTGTTGGAATAAAGCTTGATTTGGGTGAACCATTCCCAGACCTGCCGGATAAGGGCGTTATGACAACAAATGTTGAGCTTGTTCCATTGGCTTCCCCGACATTTGAGCCTGGTCCTCCAGATGAGAGGGCAATCGAGCTGGCTAGAGTTGTTGATAGGGGAATAAGAGAGAGTCAAGCAATTGACTTAGAAAAGCTCGTCATTGTTCCAGGAAAGCTCGTTAGGGTGGTTTTCATTGACGTCCACGTCCTTGATCATGATGGTAATCTTGTAGATGCTGCAGGAATTGGAGCAATTGCGGCTCTGCTTTCAACAAAGATGCCAAAAATTGAGTACAACGAAGAGACTGGCGAAGTTGTGATGCTTGATGAGTATGAGCCGTTACCAGTAACTAAGATTCCAATTCCAGTCAGCTTTGCTAAGATTGGAGGAACAATTGTGGTTGATCCGAACCTTGAAGAGGAGCAGGTAATGGATGGAAAATTAACAATAACGACAGATGAGAACGGCTACATCTCAGCAGTGCAGAAGAGTGAAGGTGGAAGCTTCAAGCTCGAGGAAGTCATGTATGCAGTTGATGTTGCATTCAAGAAAGCTCAGGAGATTAGGGAAAAAATTCTAAAAAAAAAAAAAAAGGAGGAGTAGTTTCTCTGTTTTCTTTTCCTTTTCATTGGGGATGCCAAAGACAGTCAAGCCTGCAGGTGCTTTTTCAGTATGCCACATCGCTTCCATTGCAGCTATTTTCATTTTTTGGTTGTTATTTGACAAATAGCCA
>JALTMZ010000244.1 GCA_027001105.1 Thermococcus sp. | reverse complement strand
CTCTTACCCTTCTCCTTTTTGCCTTTGAACTTCTTTCCTTTTTCCTTTCCCTTGAACTTTTTGCCCCTCTTGAACTTCTCCTTCTTTTTCTTCTTCGGCTTTTCTTTCTTCTTTGGTGGGTTTGGATATTTCTCTTTAATTTCTTTGATTCTTGCCTCAAGCTCTTTCTTCAGCTCCTCAGCTATGTATTCACCTGAGAAATAGTCCACACGAGCGGCGATGGCTAATTTACCAGCCAATGCCCTTGCAATTTTACCTCTTTGCCACCATGGAGACTTGTTAATTGCTGGGTACTGGTAGATAACACCATGCTTTGGCGGCTTTGCCCCAGTCCTTAAGTGTCTGAAGAGAGCTTTTTCAGCACCAAGAACCTGAATTGTCGATGACGGCATCATTGCCAGCTCCTTCAACCCGCCAGCCAAGCTTATCAAACGAGCGGCAAGCTTTGCACCAACGAGACCTTTGAGGTTAGGTGCAACATCATCCATCGCCCTGTCAATGTAGTCTTCAATCTCTTCTCTAAGCTTGTAAAGGTCATCGATTTCTTTAGCAAAATCTTGGATTATCTTGATGTCTTTTTCGTCCATCCATGCACCCATGGTCTTTTCCTTAGCCTTGAGAATTCTCTCAATTTTGCCCTCGCTAAAGCCGAGCTTTTCGAGGTTCTCTTTAGTTACATTCTCCCTATGTCCTATGTTCTTAACAAAAGCAACATACTGCGGGTGCTTTGGTAAGATCTCATCCAGCTCCGGGAAGTGAAGTGAGTACCACTCCCTAAGCCTTGAGACGAGCAGGTTTATGACCTTATCAATGTCATCCAAAGCTTCAATTGCCTGAATCACCATCTTGTCCCTTGCTCCGCTCTGCTCCTGAATCCTCAAGCGAGTCAAAGCTACACCAACAGAATAATAGCGCTCAAACCATTCTTTACCAAGGAACTCTTCTGGCTTCTCTCTGAGTATTTCCCCAGCCAAATTTGGGAATTCTGCATCTGCATTAAAGCCAAGCTCTTTTGCTTTTCTGCTTAAATCTGGATGCTCAAAAATGAACTCATCATAACCTTTCTCTTTAAGCTCTTCAAGAAATGCCATTAGGTCATCAGTAATCCCACCAGATAAGAGTTTATCCAAGGCTATCTCAGGCTTTTCCCTGTATTCTCTCTTGGCAATTAAGCTGCCGCTCTCATCAAAGGCATAAATTCCCTGAACGTTTTCGCTTATGTAAGCTTTCATCAGCATCACCTTTTATCATTATGCTAAAGAAATATAAAAGGATTGAGCTTTTAAACTTAAGCTTCTGAGCTTGGGAAAACTTTCACCACTTTAGAATACCGTTAAAAACCAAAGGTTGAACAAAGCCTTTTATACTGTAGTTTTCTATTTGTAAATGGTGGTATTCATGCCCACAATTAAGGTTTCCGTAATAGGCGAAAGCGTTTCTCCAACAAGAATGATAGTCAAAGGAAAGAAAACTGAATACGTTGTTGATAAAGATGAGTCAAGCCCCCTTGAATACATTTTGGCAGCATTTGCAGGTTGCATAAACATTGTCGGGTTTATGGTTGCAAAAGATATGAACCTTGACATAGAAAAAATCATTGTTGAAATTAGTGGAAAGCTCAATACAGATAAACTGATGGGTAAAAAGACCGAAGACCGAGCTGGGTACAAAAAGATTACAGTTAAAGTGAAAGTTCAGGGAAACATCAAAGAAGAAGAGCTCAAAGAGTGGATTGCCAAAGTTGAAGAGAGATGTCCAATAGGAGACAACATAATGAACGAAACCCCTACCTGTGTTGAAGTCGAAAAAGCTTAGCTCTTTCTTTTTCCTTTTAAAAATTTAAAGAGAAAACATTTCAGTCTTTTGTTGGCAGATGAGGAATAATCCAGCTTAAAAAGCTGTCTAAGCTCCTTGTTTGAATATAAAGAGTCCCTGTTCCATAGAACTCCGCAACCAAACCTTCTCCACTTAGGAAAGTACTTTTTAATCCACCTACCCTTTTAACCCTGAAGTCTAATCCTTCGCTGAATGCAACCAAATGGCTCGTGTCAATTATGAAGCGTTCGTTGTTCAGCTCAACTTTTTGGATTGCCCCATAGCTTGAAAGGAACACAACACCCCTCCCAGTCATTTTCAGGAGAAACAAACCTTCTCTGGCAAAAAATGTCTT
>JALTMZ010000243.1 GCA_027001105.1 Thermococcus sp. | reverse complement strand
ATCAGCAACAACCAGAGGTCCGGTAACTCTAATCACCTTTCCCATTTTTTTCACCTCTTTAACTCAACACCAATCGCTTTTCTTACAATTTCCCTCAGCTGTTCTTCACCAAAGATTGAACCGAATTTATCAGGAATTTGAAGGATGATTGGAAAAGCAACATCAGGTATTCCAATTCTCTGAGCCAAACGTTCCGTAATCAGTATTATACCAACATCTCCCCTCTCTATGAGTTCTTTTAACTTATTCTTTGCTCGTTCGTTTTCAAGTGAGGTTTCTTCAAAGGAATAAACTTCATGAACCCCAGCAAGTTTAAATCCTAAAGCAGTGTCCCTGTCACCCATTAAAACTATCTTCATGGCAGTTCACCCACAATAGCCTTTATGCTCTCTGGCTTTATTTTGTCTTCAATAAGTTTGGCTATTGCCTTAAGCTTTCTTAGTTCACTTTCCCTGGCAAGAATGTAGTTTAGTGGAATTGCAACGCTCAACGGGTAAAATCTTGTTAATTCGCTGATTTTCCTCTTTATGTACCTCTCAAACGCTTTGTTAAACACATCCAAGTCGCCGCTCTCAAGGTTTTCTCTAACCTCTCTGAGCACATCACTGTATTTAGTTGAGTCAAGCTCGGCCAGTGCCATGCTGAGGTCTTCAACGTGCATTAGGGTATCCAAAACCCTCTGGCTTAAGCTCCCCCCAGGAATCAGGAATGATCTTATCTTATCCGCACCCAGACCATAGAGCTTTGCCCTCAAAATCGTCATTAAGTTTATCTTGTCGATTTTGAGTCTAACGAATTCCTCAAGGATTTTTCTCTCTTCATCCTTCCTTGACTGTGCATATCTCAGCAACTTTGTATAGTGCATTTTGTAAAGCTCTGTTTCAAATTCTTCGATAGTAATTTCTTTTAAGAGAAGTCTCTGATAAACTTCCTCATATTCTGTTCCCTCAAGGATAACAAGAATTTCCTCCAATGTTTTGGCTTCAGCCATAGCTTTAATTTTCTCAACCATGGTTCCAAGCTCTGCTATGTAATCCCTTGCAACCTCACCGTAAACCTTGGCTTTAACAATTGCAGAGATATTCCTAATGTCCCACTCTTCAAGGAGAAGCTTAAAGAATGGATTTATCCTTTTGGGCAGAATCTTAAACATCAACTTATAAGTATCTGCAAGGGCTTCATCAAATGCCCTATCAATTGTTTCAGCCGTATATATCGAGAGCTTACTTAAATACGGCTTGTAATCACTATCCTCAAGATTCATAACAAACGTGTTAAGATCTTTTGATTCTGCAAGCTCATTAAACCTTTGCTCCGTAAACAATCTCGCCTCCATGGCCCTGATTCTTGCATTTGGATAGGAATATGGAGTATATTTGTAAATAATCGAGCCTGTTTTGTAAGCTATCCACGTAAAGATAACGGCAAGGGTTGTGTCCAAGATGCCGGTTATTGTGCTGATTTCCACTTCCCATCACCCAAAGAGCACTTTTGCTATTCTTGACCTAAGTTCGCTTTCCAGACGATCAATTCTTGCTTCAAAGGTATTGTCAACCCTGATGGTTCTATCGGCATTCTCAACCAAAACCCCACCGATGGTGCTAATTTTGTCTCCAAGCTCAATGCGTATCTCTCTACCAGTTTTCTCGTTCAAAAATGCCTTAATTTCCTCAAGTTTCTCTGCTATTAACTGCAGAGTCGCCTCATTTGAACTGACCCTAATCCTATCTTCACCGAGTTCCTTAACAGCTTGAAGCATTAAATCTTTAACAACCCCAAGATACTCATCTTTTGGAAGATTCGCCAGTCTTTCTTTAAGACTTCTGAGGACTTCATTTATGAACTCTTCCTGAAGAGCCAGCCTTTTCTTTCTAATTTCAAGCTTAGCATTCGCTATAATTCTCTGCTTTTCTATTTCGGCTTGTGTTTGTGCTTTTCTTAAGATCCACTCTGCCTTAGCTCTTGCCCTTTTCTCTGCTTCTGCTTTAATGCCCTCAGCCTGCTTCTCTGCCTCACTTAAGATATACCTTATCTTCTGCTCTGCCTCTCTGTTTATCTCTTCGATGATCAGCTTTGCTCCTTCCATTGCTCTGCCTCCCTAAAGGAAAGTTAAGGGGCTCAGAAGCCCACTCCTGTAACTATCAGTATCAAAGCACCGACAAGACCAAAGATTGCCATTGTCTCAGCCAT
>JALTMZ010000242.1 GCA_027001105.1 Thermococcus sp. | reverse complement strand
GGCGTTATTCATGGCTGGCTATGTCAGCGAGCCAGCTAAAGAGCTCCTTGAGAAGGAAGGCATTCCGGTTTATGAAAGGCCTGAAGATGTGGGAATAGCGGCATACGCCCTTTGGGAAATCGCAAGAAGGAAAAATGGATGAGGTGTTGTAGATGGCAAAGGTTACTGACATAGTTTTATGGGATAAGCCCGGAGAGAAGGTTCTCCTTTTGGGAAATCACGCAATTGCAAGAGGTGCCCTTGAGGCAAACATAGCTGTTTTCGCGGCTTATCCTGGAACACCAAGTTCTGAGCTTACAGACACGATGGCTGCTGTTGCAGAAAAGGCAGGTGTTTACATGGAGTATTCAACAAACGAGAAGGTTGCATTTGAAACAGCTTTAAGTGCAGCATGGTCTGGACTAAGGGCTATGACAGCAATGAAGCACGTCGGATTGAACGTTGCTGCAGACACTTTTCTCAGCGCCGTTGGTATGGGCGTTGAAGGTGGATTTGTCATAATGGTTGCTGATGACCCAAGCATGTGGTCATCACAGAACGAGCAGGATACAAGGGTTTATGCAAAATTTGCTAATGTTCCAGTTCTTGAGCCCTCAAGTCCGCATGAAGCAAAGGAAATGACAAAATATGCCTTTGAACTAAGCGAGAAGTTCAAGCACATGGTTATCTTGAGAACCACAACGAGGATTTCACACGCAAGGGGAGATGTCATTTTAGGCGAGCTCCCAGAGGAAATTAAACAGGCAAAGAGAAAGTTCGGTGACTTTAAGAAAGACCCATCAAGGTTCGTTGATGTTCCCTCCAACGCAAGGAAGTTCCACCCACAAATTCTGGAGAAGATTGAAAAGATCAGGGAAGAGCTTGCTAAATGCCCATTTAACTGGATTGAAGGCAGAGAAGACGCTAAAGTAGGTATCATAGCCCCTGGATTGGCTTATTCATATGTAAAAGAGGCCTTAGCATGGCTTGGCGTTGATGATGTAAAAGTCTTAAAGCTTGGCACGCCTTTCCCTGTTCCATACAAACTGCTTGAGAAGTTCTTTGATGGATTGGAAAGAGTTCTCATAGTTGAAGAGCTTGAGCCTGTTGTTGAAGAGCAGGTTAAAGTATGGGCATTTGACAACGGCATAAGAATCCCAATTCATGGAAAAGACTACGTTCCGAGAGTTTATGAAATGACAACAAGGAGAGCTGTAACTGCGATAGCAAAGTTCCTTGGTCTTGAGACTCCGATTGACTTTGAAAGTGTTGACGAGAAGTATAAGAAAGTTTCAGCCATCGTTCCACCAAGACCTCCAAGCCTGTGTCCGGCATGTCCTCACAGGAACACTTTCTATGCAATCAGAAAAGCCGCTGGTTCAAAAGCGATATTCCCAAGCGACATTGGATGTTACACGCTTGGTGTCCTCCCTCCGCTTAAGACCGTTGACACGACGGTTGCAATGGGTGCATCAATTGGTGTTGCTCATGGATTAGATGTTGCATTGAATGGAGTTCCTGGTGAAAGAGATACAAAAGAAAAGAAGAAAGTCATCGTTGCCACGATTGGTGACTCAACGTTCTTCCACACGGGGCTTCCAGCCTTGGCAAACGCAATTTACAACCGCTCAAATGTGGTCATAGTGGTTGTCGACAACCTCGTTACGGCAATGACCGGAGATCAGCCCAACCCTGGAACGGGCGATACTCCACACGGCCCGGGCAAGAGAATCCTAATTGAAGAGGTTGCAAGAGCTATGGGCGCTGACTTCGTTGAAGTAGTTGATCCGTATGACATAAAGGCGACATATGAAGTCATGAAGAAGGCCATTGAGACAGAAGGAGTTAGCGTTGTTGTCGCAAGAAGGGTATGTGCCTTGCACCATATAGGACAGCTAAGGAGAAGAGGCGAGAAGTGGCCAATATACACAGTAAATGAGGACAAGTGTACAGGATGTAGGATCTGTATTAACGCCTATGGATGTCCAGCAATCTACTGGGATGCAGAGAAGAAGAAAGCTCAAGTGAATCCGCTTATGTGTTGGGGATGTGGTGGATGTGCACAGGTCTGTCCATTCGGGGCATTTGAGGTCATGAAGGAGGGTGAGTGAGATGGTTAAGGAGTACAACATTGTCATCACTGGTGTTGGCGGTCAGGGAATTCTCACAGCTGCCAACCTCTTAGGCTGGGCTGCCCTTCATGCTGGCTATAAGGTGAGGGTTGGTGAGGTTCACGGAATGAGCCAGCGTTTCGGTTCAGTCATTGCTTACGTCAGATTCGGTGAAGATGTCTATGGAGCAATGGTTCCAGAGGGAAAAGCCGACGTCATAATGGCTTTTGAGCCAGTTGAAGCTTTAAGATACATCAACTACCTCAAAGAAGGTGGATTGGTTATAGCAAACTCAAATCCGATTCCACCGGTTCAAGTTTCAATGGGATTAGCGACATATCCAAGCATGGAGGAAATTAGGAAGATCATCGAGGAGGACTTTAAGGGCAAGCTCATAACCTTAGATGCTGAAAAATTAGCTTTGGAAGCTGGAAATGTCATCACAACAAATGTTGTCCTCATTGGAGCACTCACACAGACGCCCGGGTTCCCGTTGAGTGCTGAACACGTTAAGGAAGTCATCAGGCTCAGCGTTCCAAAGAAGGCAGTTGATGTCAACATGAAGGCATTCGAGCTTGGTGTCAAAGCCGCTAAGGAATTGCTTGGGCTTTAAGGTCTTTTCTTTTTTAAATCTCCCACCATTCCTTCAAAATCTCTTTAACTTTTCCAACAACTTTAAGTGCTTCGTAGCTTGGCATTATAATCTCTTTCCCAGTTTCACCTTTGAGGTAGCCTTCAACAAAAGCGGACAGCCCTTTTTCGAGTCCTATACCATAACCCCCTTCAAGAACTACACCGAGGCTGTAATCAGAAAGAGTTGCCCCGGCAAATCTATAAAACTCCTCTGTTAGCTGAATCGTTGCTAAGCCATCACCTTTGAACGCATCAAACCCTGCCGAAATCAAAATAACCTTTGGTTTAATTACATCTACAATGGGCATGACTATTTCCTTCCAAGCGTATATGTAATCATCGTCGCCTGAATAAGATGTCATTGGGATGTTTATCTTTGTCCCTTCTGCATCTTTTCCACCAACTTCCCATTCATAGCCGCTCCACGGATAAATGTCCCTTTCATGCAAATCTATGTGGATAACATTTACATCATTCCAGAAGATCTCCTGAGTTCCGTTGCCGTGATGAACGTCAAAGTCTATAATCAATGCATTTCCTTCAAGACTTTCAAGGAGCTTAGCTGCTCCAGCAACATTGTTGAAGATGCAGAAGCCCAATGTAGAGGCATAGAACGCTCTGCCGTTTTTTCCAGCATGATGTCCGGGTGGTCTCACTAAAGCTAAGTAAATTCCTTTTTCCTCCAAAGCCATGAGAGCCGCTTCTCTTGCCGCTCCAAATGCGTAAAGTGCTGCATCCCATGTTTTCTCGCACACATAAGTATCTGGATCTATGTAGTGAAACCCCATTTGTGAAGCTTTTCTTATCCTCTCAAAATAATCCTCAGAATGAACCTCTAAAACTTCATCACTGCTTGCTGGATTTGGTTCAACGACATTCTGCCACAGATTTTTGGCTTTTAATCCTTCAATTGCAAAGTCCAAACGTTTAGGATTTTCTGGGTGATAATCAAGGGGTTTGTGCTCTTTAAAAATGGGGGAGTAGAGAATCTTAAGCATGAGCACCACAAAAAGGAAATTATAAAAACTCAGAATTCCTCCTCTTCTTCAATCAGACCGTACTTCTCGAGCTCTCTGAGGAGTTTTCTAACGGCTTCCCATGCATCATGTTCGCTTTTTGCACCTGAACAGACAATTTTTCCTGAGCTGAAGAGCAGAATAACAGCCCTTGGTTCTTTAACACGGTAGATAACACCGGGGAACTGCTCTGGTTCATACTCACAGTTTGGTAGTACTAAAGCGACTGCATCCAAATTGAACTCCATTCCAATGTCTCCGCTGAAGACCATGTTTTGAATATCAATCTGAGGAGCCCTTTGGAACTTAGTTCCAATCTTTGAGAGCATCTGGACAAGCTTTGAGACAGCTCTTTCAATATCTTCAACGCTTTTAGCACCGGTAACGACGAGCTTACCTGAGCTGAAAACTAAGAGGGCAACTTTAGGCTCATCGAATCGACAGATAATACCGGGGAATTCTTCGGGATTATATTTGGAATTTGGGCATATCTCAATCACCTTTTCCAAATCGAGCTGTGTGAAAAGATCCACAGAAGCAACGATGTTCTCTATCCTAAGCTTTACCTTGCTCATATCTACCATAAATTACACCCCCAGTTAGTGGGCTTAAAAACCCTTTATAAATACCTCACTTTAGGTTTTTAAAGCTTTAGGAAATTTTGAGGAGTAGTTGATTTCCTAACGTAAGCTTCCACTAAAATTATGCTACTCATTTTGTCTACATGATTGGTTGTTTATTCTTTTTCTGGTGAAGTTTTTATTTGGCAGAATATTTTTGAAACTTATAGTTACTAAAAATGCCAAACCTTTAAAAACTCAAAAGATGAGCAGACCTTAGGTGAAAGCAATGCTAAACACGATTGTACTGATAAGGACAGACAACTTTGACAAAGCAATGGTGGCTTTGGCAGACCTTGTGAGATATGGCGGAATGCAGATCAGAGGGGATCCGAGGATAGTACCTCCCGCACTTTCAGATTGGGCATTTGAAAAGATCGTTGGAGAAAAGCCAAGAAAGAGATACAGGGCTCATGTCGTTGCTCAGATTGATTTGCCTCCAGCTAAGGCAATCGGTCGGTTAAGGGATATTCATCCTCCTGCTCATATAATTGTGATTCCTCCGGAAAGTCCTGTTCATAAGGAGCTTTTACGCTTATGGGGGACTTTTGAGAAGCTTAAGGGCTTTCATCCGCCGAAGGTTAAGAGAATTGAGCAGAAAGTTGAGAAAGAGAAAGGAGAGGAGTTTTACTGAAACATTCCTTCATTTCTTCTTTTTCTTCTTGATCTTTATCCTCGCAATGTCACCGAGTGTTGGCTCGTAATCCTTGGGTATGCTGATCTTTTCCTCATGCACTTCTTCCACTCTCTCAATGAGCTTTATCTTGAAGTATCTCTCCAGCTTTTTGGCCTCCTCAATGGTTGGCATGTATTCGCCGTGGGCGATTCTCCTAAGTACGTTGACAGAAAGCCCCACTTTATGGGAAAGCTCTTCATAGCTCATCTTACTCTTCTGTATCGCTTGGTAAACTCTCTCAGCGTAATCCTCAACAATATCCTCGGTATAGAGCGGTCTCTCTCGGTAGGGTCTTTTCTGAGGTCTTGGTTTTGGTTTATATGTTCTCCTCGGTTCTCTTCCAGTTGGCATTATGCTGAACGTTCCAGGCTTCTTTCTTCCATACTTCCTATAACAGTTAGAGCAAACTAAGAGCTCTGCACCTTCAATTTTTACAGTATGACCCTGTCCTCTGATTTCAGCACCGCAAATTTCGCAAATTTTCGGCTTTGCTTTTCCCATTAAAATCACCTTCTTCTGCTCTACTCTCTCCCTCAAACCATAAAAACCGTTTCCTCCTGCACCCGCTTTTGTTTCAAACTTTGACTAATCATCACTAAGGAGTTTTTGTGGTGTAGGAGGTTGGCTTTAACTGTTAGGTTCACGGGAACCACCGGTTCCTCCTCCAACAGTTCATGAGCCTTCGGGCTGAACGGAAACAGCCCCAACAAGTTCAAAACTGCCACAAAATCTCTGTCAAAACTAAAACCACAAACGGGACAAGTGAAAACCCTCCGACGCAGAGCGTCGTCATCAGGTTTAACTTTAAACGCACCACAGTGTGGACAAACCTGAGAGGAATAAGAAGGATTCACAAAAACCAAGGGAACACCAAACTCGACCGCCTTCTCAAGAACAAAACGCTGGAATCCGTTCATACCGATGTTGTGAAGAGTATTCCTCAGCCTCTTCTCGCTCTTCTTTCTCTTCTCAACCACCTTTTGATTGAAGTTCTTTGGGATGGCCTCAAGGACGATTGTAACGTTCAACTCCCTTGCAAGTTCAACTAGCCTCTTTGCTAACTTCCTCTGCAAATCAACCCTCTTATTCATCTTCCTCCGCCCGAACTTCTTGAGGAGTTTCTTTCCCTTCTTCGAGGGAAGTTTCCTCTTCCAACCGACCAAGTGAGACTCTTGAATCTTCTTCCTCACGTCAGAATAAAACCTGGTCATTCGACTTAAATTTGTCCTAACTTGAATTAAAAACTCCTGAGTGCCAAAGGAAACATTATCAGCATTGTAATCCACGCTGAGGGAGTTTCCAATAAGTTCTCGTTCCTCAAACTCCTTCTCGAAGATGAAGTATGCAAGGACTTTTCGTTCTTCTTCAATCAACCTTAGTTTTACACCCGCCTTGACTTTCCAACCCTCGTTAAGATACTTGAAGAAGAGTTTGTGTGGTTTTAGTGGAAGTTTCACCCTGCCTCTTTTAGTGGTTAAACCAATTATGAGAATTCTTCTTCCATTCCTAAGAGTGTTAAACCAAGGAAACTTTTTGTAGTCCCACAAGACATCATCCAGCCAGATGGAGACTTTCCTGACGACTGGTTTCTCTGTTCTGGCCCTTCTCTTCTTTTTCAACTCAAGAAAACTCTTTGCCCTCGTTACAGTGTCTTGACAGATCGTATAGTAATAGTGAGTTGGTAAGTCGTGTTCTTTCTTGAGTTTTTCGTAGAAGAGTTTTCTGAGTTTCAGGTGGTTCTTCACTTTGTTCTCAACGGCATAATCCGTTAGGAATTCAAGAATCTCGGAGTATTCCTCATACACTTCTTTTATCGCCCTGAATTTTCTCTTCGTGAGTGGAAAGCTCTCAAGGACGACTACCCGAGTTAATTTCACTTGTCCTCTACCCCCATGACGAGTTTTTGAGTCGCAATTTTATGCTTTTATTTTAGGTCATTTTGGTTTTTTCTTTGAAGATTTTGAGGTTTCTGTTGTGATTGAGAAACCCTACAACATCTGAAAGGCATGTAAAACTTAGGCAATATGAACACCTAAGTAGAGATGTGTAACAAAAACGTTATAAAATTTACGTAAGCCAACAACCAAAGCACGACGTATGCTTTTTAAGCCCATCTCTTAACTTAATAGTGATGAGTATGGAAGAGGAAGTAAAGATAGAGAAGCTGGATAAATTTGACCAAGAACTCTTGGAAAAGCTTGTTGATGTCTATATGAGAGGATATGAGGACATGCCGGAGTACGGCGGAGAAGGTAGAAGATATGCGCGGAGATATTTACGGTGGTGCTGGGACAAAGCCAAAGATGGCTTTTTTATTGCTAAAATCGGCGATGAAATCGTCGGGTTTATCGTCTGCGATAGAGACTGGTTCAGCAAATATGAAGGGAGAGTTGTTGGGGCAATCCATGAGTTCGTGGTTGATAAACGATATCAAGGCAAGAGCATTGGTAAAAAGCTCATGGAGAAGTGTCTCTGCTACTTGAGCAAATACAATGACAGAATAGAGCTCTGGGTTGGCGAGAAGAATAAGAAGGCGATTAAATTCTATGAAAAATATGGCTTCAGAGTTGTTGGACAGAGCGGAATTTGGGTGAGAATGGTTAAAGATGTTCAAACTGGAAAATCACGAAACAACCATAATCTGAATTTTTAGCACACAGTCAGAATCGAATATTAAACTAACCTTCCCAGTAGACGCTTCAAGAGTGGTATATCCTCTTTTACAGTTCTCCACACAACGCGAAGGTCAACACCAAAGTAGGCGTGAATAAGCTTGTCCCTCATCCTTGCCATCTCACTCCAAGGAACTTCTGGATGTTTGCACTGGAATTCTGCGGGAATGTTCTTGGTAGCCCCGCCTATAATTTCAAGTGCACGAATTACGGCAAATTGCGTCTTCCTGTCTCTTTGGAAATCTTAAAACTCCATGCCTTCCGTGAACTCTTCAATGAGGTTTATGGCCTCAATAATATCGTTCAGGTAATCTTCGTAATCCCTCTTCATATGTAAACAACCTCTCTCAGAACTATTTCGGCTATCCTTGGCTTAAGTGCTGACTTCATTACAAGATCAACCTTTACACCCAGAATTTCTTCAAGATACTCCTCCAGCTCGATGAATTTGAGCAAAGATGGAACCTCATAGAAATCAACAAGAATATCCACGTCACTTGCCTCCTTAGCTTCTCCTCTGACATAAGAGCCAAATATCCCGATTTCCTTGACTTTAAATTTTTGCTCGAGCTCTTTCTTATGTTTTTGTAAAATTGCCTCAATTTCATCAAGCCTTTTCATGTTCATTACTCACCGTAGAATAATGGGAAACAGAAAATATAACACTTACGTCACTTGTGGAGCAAAAAACAAAGAAATAGGAAAAAGCTCACTTAATCGGCGGCCTGAATTTGTATCCATAGAGGATTATTCCGTCCTCGTCAAATTCCCTTATCTTCCTCGTGACCATCTCAACCTCCATGCCGAAGGTAATTTCTTCTGGGTCAACATCTGTAAGCTGTGCTAAGACTATGGGTCCTTCTTCAAGCTCAATCAATGCCAGGGGATAGGGTTTGTAATACTCAAAGCCGCTTGGTGGATTTCTCACAATAGTCCAGCTGATGACCTTTCCTCTTCCGCTGAGCTGAATTTCCTCCATCTCTCTGCTTCCACACTCGTTACACACTTGTCTTGGAGGGAAGTGAATCTTCCCGCACTTTTTGCACTTGCTCCCAACTAAGCGGTACTTCTCTTTAAAATGCCTCCAAAATCTTGAAACCTGCATTGGCTTCCCCATTTTCAAACCCTCCTGAGGATTGTCACGGTTATGTTTGAACCCGTTCC
>JALTMZ010000241.1 GCA_027001105.1 Thermococcus sp. | reverse complement strand
TTGATCCGGGAAGCTTTGTTGAGATCGGTATGTTCGTTAAGCACAGAAACACTGAATTTGGCCTCGACAAAATGGAACTGCCGGCGGATGGCGTTATCACTGGATATGGAACAATCGATGGTAGGTTAGTTTTTGTATATGCCCAAGACTTCACAGTGATGGGCGGTTCATTAGGGGAAATGCATGCAATGAAGATTAAACGCGTCATGGAGCTTGCATTGGAAGCGGGTGCCCCAATTATAGGCCTCAACGACTCCGGAGGGGCAAGGATTCAAGAGGGCGTTGATTCGCTCAAGGGCTACGGCGAGATATTCAAGATGAACACAATTTTAAGCGGAGTTGTTCCACAGATCACAGCTATTATGGGACCCTGTGCTGGTGGTGCAGTTTACAGTCCAGCAATTGGTGATTTTATCTTGATGGTTGACAATCCCGCAACATTTATGTTCATCACTGGGCCACAAGTTGTTAAGGCAGTTACTGGAGTTGAAGTTTCACCAACCCAGCTTGGTGGAGCAATGGTTCATGCTCAAAAAAGCGGACAGGCTCATCTTATTGGGAAGAGTGACGAAGAAGTGCTCATGCTTATCAGAAGACTGTTAAGCTACCTGCCATCAAACAACATGGAGAAGCCTCCGAGGGTTAAAACAAATGACCCACCGTTTAGAAAGAGCGACAAACTTTATGAGATTGTCCCAGATGATCCGAACAAGGGTTATGAGGTTAGGCAGGTGATTTACGAGATCGTTGACAGAGATGCGAATGGAAACCCTGACTTTCTTGAAATACTACCCTATTATGCACCAAACGCTGTCGTTGGCTTTGGGCGTTTTAATGGTCAGACAGTAGGAATTGTGGCCAATAACCCAATACACCTGGCTGGCGTCCTTGATATTGACAGCTCGGATAAGATTGCGAGATTCGTTAGAACTTGTGATGCATTTAACATTCCAATTGTGACACTTGTTGATGTTCCTGGCTATTTACCTGGGGTCCAGCAGGAGTACGGAGGAATAATTAGGCACGGTGCAAAAGTTCTCTACGCTTACGCAGAAGCTACAGTTCCAATGGTGACTGTTATTCTGAGAAAAGCTTACGGTGGAGCTTACTTGGCCATGGGGAGCAAACATTTGGGAGCAGACTTCGTCTTTGCCTGGCCAACAGCAGAAATTGCCGTCATGGGACCAGAGGGGGCTGCAAATATTATCTTCAGGAAAGAGATCGCAAAAGCAGAAAATCCAGAGGGGTTCAGGCAGCAGAAGATTAGAGAGTACAGGGAGAAGTTTGCCAACCCATACGTTGCGGCATCGAGGGGTTACATTGATGATGTCATTGATCCGGCAGAGACAAGAGGAAAGATCATCATGGCTCTTGAGGCTTTAGAGAGCAAGAGGGTTAAGCTTCCGCCAAAGAAGCATGGAAACATTCCGTTGTGAGGTGTTTTTCATGGTTGTTGCTGTTACCATGCAGGAATTCCTTGAGGGTGTTTACATAACGGTGCTTGGGGTTACAGTAGTTTTCGCCGTTTTAACTATTTTGGCCATTGCAATGTATGCAATTGGTTACTTGGAGAGACATTTGGTTGAAAAAGAGAAAGCAAAGGAAGCACCTGTGGTAGAAGAGGTTGTGAAAATTGAGGAGAAGCCTAAGATTGAACCTAAAAAGCTTGCTGTAATAACAGCAGCAATTTTAGCATATATAGCTGAGAAGAATGTTCAGCTGAGACCTGTTCCGTTTAAAAGGAAGCCTTCTGATACTTGGCGTTTATATGGAATTCAAACTCAAATGGAGGAAGTTGAGGATTTCAACTATGAGTTGGGGAAGTGGTGAAGATGAAAGGCAAAGTTAAGGTCATCGTTGATGGTGTCACTTACGAGGTTGAAGTTGAGGAACTTGGCACAGGCAAATTCAGAGTATCATTTGAAGGAGAGAGCTATGAAGTTGAAGCTAAGGACTTGGGAATTCCGTTGAGTGTAATGGAAATGCCAGCCCAAGTGCAGGCTCCTTCAGTGCCGGCTCCAGTTCCGTCTGCACCTTCAGTAACTCCGGTACAGGCTCCGTCTGTATCTGCTCCTTCGCCAGCGTCGGTGGGTGGGAATGTTGTTGTTGCTCCGATGCCTGGTAAGGTTTTGAGGATTTTGGTGAGTGAGGGGGAGGAAGTAAAGACTGGCCAAGGGTTGTTAGTGTTAGAGGCTATGAAGATG
>JALTMZ010000240.1:6048-8952 GCA_027001105.1 Thermococcus sp. | reverse complement strand
GAGTAGGGTTGCAATATATGTAACACCTTCCTGTGAGTACCTGAAAACGTCCATATGTTCTAGAGTTTCCCTGACAATCTTCTTATAGTCAGGAACATCCAGCTTTTTCATCCAGAGTGCTATTTCTAAAAGGCTAATTGTCATTTTCTCCCCTTTTAATGAATCCTTTATCCGAGCAACGACATATCCATATCTTCCCTCTAAGAGTGCCCTTCGAATCTCAGGGGTGCCACTGGTTCTGAGTGTTTTTGCGAGCATTATCTTCTTTTCAAGAATTGCTGCTTTAAAATTTATATGAAGCTTATCAAAGAGATCATATGCCCTCTCATAAAAAGGCAGGGCATCGGATGAATTAAGAGAGTCACCAGTTTCCTCAAGAATTTCACCAAGTTTTATAAGATATTCCGTTTTTTGAGTGTAATCAATCTTAGACCTGATTACTGTGTCAAAAGCGACCTCAAAGGTTTCCAACGCACTGTCTATAAGCCCAGATATACCCATGTGGTAAGATATCTTCCCAAGGGCAATAGCCCGTTCTCCGCTGTTTTCTATGTGCAATGCCTCATCGAGAGCCTTTTCAAAAAGCTTGACTCCTTTTTTTCTGTTCCCAATTATCAAATAAGCGGAAGCAACGTTGCTTAGGGCTATCGATTTTTTGAATGGATCTTTAATCTTTTTTATAAGATACTCAGCATCTTCCATGATATCTAAAGCAAGAGAGACATCTGAGAACTTTTCATATATATCAAGAGCAATCAAACTAACCGCATGAACTTTATCCAAATTATCTTCCAACTCATCAACCTTAAGCAGGGCATCTTCATATAACCCGCCTTTTATAAGAAGTAAAATATCCTCTATTGTTGTCATACATTTCAAATTCTCCCCAAATCCTTATAAAGCCTTTGTTTAATAGCCTTATTTGGTGTCTAATGACGTAAACGGTGATAAGAATGCTTACTTTGGCATTATATAATTCATATGACCCAAAAAAAGTTCATGAAGCCCATTTAAGGGCAATCGCAAGGGCTGCTCCTATTTGTTATGCCTTCAATTTCCACTTGGCTCTAATTGGATTCCCTTTCAATGAGAAACCTCTCGATTTGGCAGAGAAAATATCTGAAAACACAACAATTGGAGAAGGCGGGAAATACCTCCTCGAACTTGCCAGGAAAAACAAGTTTCATCTGTTGGAATTTCCAAAGAAGGGATTTCCGTCCCAGTTTGGAACCATAATAGCAACAACCAGGAAGCCTGATGAACATAAGGAAATAAGTGCCATAGAAGTCGCTAAAAGGGCGCTAAAAGGAGAAAGCTTTATGTTGATTGTTGGCTTGGGAAGACATGGCCTTCCAGAGGAAATCTTTAAGTTAGCTGAGTACCACTTGGACATAACGGATGGTAAAAGGATAAGCTTAGAAACATGTACCGCTATAGGATCAATACCAACTAAGATTAGAACTTTAATGGAGGCACTAAAATGGAAGAAAAGATAAAAAGCTGGAAAAATGACCTTGTGTTCATTGTAATCTCCTTAATTGTCGTATTTGCAATACACAACGGGCTGAAAATAGCCCTGCATACCGATTCCCCTCTCGTCATTGTTGTAAGCGGTTCAATGGAGCCTGTGTTTTATAGAGGTGATGTCGTGCTCCTCAAAGGTGTCAAGCCAGAGGACATAAAAATAGGCGATGTAGTTGTCTACAAAAGACCATACACCAAATATCCGATAATTCATAGAGTTAGGGAAATTGAGAAAATTGTTTTAAACGGAAAGGAAGAGCTCTGCTTTGTAACATGGGGAGATAACAATCCCGCACCTGATCCATATCCCTATGATGGGGAAATCCTACCGTGTGTTCCTCAGGAAGCTGTTGAGGCAAAAGCATTGCTTGTCTTTCCGAAAATTGGCTTAATTCCACTGGAAATAAGAGAAAGGCTCGGCTTAACCTGAGGGATGATGTGAGGGTAGGTAGCTGAGCTGTGATGATCTAATCGGCCCCTGACCCTACAAAAGACAAGAAGGCGTGTGAAGCCTCTCGAGGTGAGAGGAAAAATCCCCTTTCAACGGGCAGTTTAGAAGTGAACGCCATAGTTTTAAGCCCAAGTTATTAGAAGAGAAAAAACTTTGATCAAGCTTTGCACAAGCAAAGTTTGCTCAGTGGTGACCGCTTTCATCACCCTTCAGGAGGGCTTGGGCATCATCATTGCACACCTTTTTAAGCTCTCACTCCTTTTTAATCTTTGGTGGATATCATGAGGTTTATCCCGCTAATCATTGCCCGTCCTGAAGTTCAGATGGCAATTGACGAAGCAATCTTAAGAGCGAGAATCGAGGGCAGAGTTGAAGACACAGTCAGACTATATGTCTTCAAGCCAAGCTCAATAACCATTGGAAGGTTTCAAAGTATTGAACATGACGTCAACTTGAGAAAATGCCAGGAGCTCAACATCCCAGTTGTGAGAAGGATAACCGGTGGAGGGAGTGTTTTCCACGACGCCTACGGGGAGATAACTTACAGCGTTGTTCTCGGAGAAGAGTTCCATCCGGATTTAAAGGACATACACAAAAGCTACCGCCTGATTGCCTCCCCCTTACTTGAAGCTTTGAAAGAACTCGATATCAAGGCTGAATTCTCTGGATTAAATGACATCATAGCAAATGGAAAGAAGATCAGTGGCTCCGCTCAAACGAGAAGAAAGGGAGTAATTCTACAGCATGGAACCTTCATGTATGCAACAAGGCTTGATATATTGGCATCTGTGCTGAAGGTCTCAAAGAAAAAGCTCGCCGATAAAGGTGTGAAGAGCATCTGGGAGAGGGTTACAACACTTGAGAGAGAAGGGATAAAGCTCACCAGAAACGATGCTTATGAGCTTTTAAAGGAGAAGTTCTTCGAAGAA
>JALTMZ010000240.1:0-6038 GCA_027001105.1 Thermococcus sp. | reverse complement strand
ATTGAAGAGCGTTATGGAAGAGACGAGTGGAACTTTATGAAATAAAGAGGTATGCCCCATGAAAAAGCTCAAAATTTACATTCCTGGCATTAAATTTCCCTCAATTTCACTCACCGGAAACTATTGTTCATTGAACTGTGCGCACTGTGGAAAGCATTACTTAGAGGGAATGCTGAAGGTTACCCGCTCATCTTTAGTTGAATACTGCAAAAGCCTCGAAAGAGAAGGCTATGTAGGCTGTCTTCTTAGCGGAGGGATTGATAACCGGTTAAAAGTTCCGCTTGACAAGTTTGCTGAAGAAATAAAAGTCATCAAGAGAGAAACTAAGCTGAAGCTCAATGCTCACGTTGGTTTCATTGATGAAAAAGATTTAGAGTGGATTAAATATGTTGATGCAGTCTCTCTTGATTTCGTCGGGGCTGATGAAGTAATAAGAAGGGTATACAAAATTGACAAAACGGTCAAAGATTATCTCAAAATTTTAGACATCTTAACAGAAAACAGCGTTAAAGTTGCACCGCATATAACCATCGGACTCGACTTTGGAAAAATTTGGTGGGAGTATAAAGCAATAGACATGCTCATTGAGTATCCAATAGATGTCCTCGTTTTGGATGTGCTGATCCCAACAAAGGGAACTGAGATGGAGAATGTTGAAAAGCCGAGCGTTGAAGAGAGCTTGAAAGTTGTTAGATACGCAAGAGAAATGTTTGATGGAGAGCTGAGCATTGGATGCATGCGTCCCCTTGGAAAATGGCGCTTAGAGTTTGACAAAGGTGCAATTTTAGCTGGAATTGATAGAATAACGAATCCCCCAAGAAAAGTCATTGAATGGGCTAAGACCATTAGAGATATTGAGATAATCTACGAATGTTGCGTGATGTAAGCTCTACTCCCTTTTCCTAGCCACAATCAGCCGCACTATACCTTTATAGTAGCTCTCCTCAAGCTCAACATCAAAGAATTCTCTAATGAGCTCATGAGTATTTCTCAAGGTGTCATCCCCCAAGATAGGATACAGAATGAGCTTCATCGGAAGCAGAAAGAATAAATTTATCAGCTTTGAATCACTTCTCGTATGCTCAACGAATATCACCCTACCATCGGGCTTTAAAATCCTCCTAATCTCTTTCATTGCTTTTTTGGGATTTTTAACTGTGCAGAACACAAAGGATGAAACCACAGTGTCAAAACTCTCTGAAGAAAATTTCAAATTTTCAGCTTCCATTACAGAGAACTTAGCGGTAATCTCCAACTTTTCAGCTTTCTCCTCGGCAATTTTCAGCATTTCAGGTGTTCCATCAACGGCATAGAGTTCAACGTTCCTCGGATAATATTTGAGCGTCTTTCCTGTCCCTATGCCGATTTCAAGAACCTTCCCTCTGGCAAAACTTAAAGCTTTCTTCCTTAGTGGGCAGAAAAATCTGTCAAGAGGCTTCTCTAACAGCTCATACCACCTTGCAATCCTAGCGTATTTTCTCCGATAGCTCATGAAAATAAGTGGGTATAGGCTTTTAAAAGAGTCTCCCTAATTTTCAGCGGTGAGTGAAATTGGTGTATTTGGTTATCGAGCACCTTGAGGAGATAAGCGAGTGGCTCTGGCTTGAATACAAGCACGTAAGCGAGTGGTGGAAGGATAAGCTGATTTTCACAAATGCTAGAGAAGATGAAAGGGAAAAGCTCGCAAAATTGGGAAGCGTTCTAATGGAAAGCGTTACAAAGTTTCCTTTTGACAGGTCAAAGATAATAGTCCTTGACCTGCAGGCTGAGGAAGAGCTTAAGCCCGAAGATATAGAAGAGGATACAATAATTGTTGTTGGAGGGATCCTGGGAGATGCGGTGCCAAGGGGGAGGACAAAAGAGTTCATAACTTCAAAGATGGAAGGTGTAAAAGTTAGGCACATCGGAAAGCCGCAGTACTCTATAGACGGTGCAGCGATAGTTGCAAAGCTGATTGCTGACGGCAAACGCTTGGAGGAAATAGAGTACGAAGAAAATCCGACGATAAAGCTCGATGATTTCAGTGAGATCACTCTGCATTACGCTGTCCCAAAGCTGAATGGAAAGCTTTTGCTTACGCCGGGGTTGATAGAGCTGCAGAAGAGGGAGCTTGGATATTTTGAGGAAGAAGAAATTAGCGACGAAGAGCTTGAGGAGTTCTTTGAAGGAAAGAGAGAACTTTAAGCAGAAAAAGAAAAGCATTTAAAACTCATTTATTCCTTCTTCCCAAAACACATAAGGTAAAGGGACAAATGCAGTGCCATTCTCCTTCTATCAAAGGGGATCAATATATAGGACAAAGGACACGGAAAGTAAGAAGAACGGCGCCAAAACCATACAACGTTCAACAATGATCAAACAACAATCCCTTCCCTCAGAGCTTCCCTAACAATCCCAAGGCTTTTCTTCTTTCTATCAAACTCCTCTGGAGTGTAGCACAGAATCTCAAAGTCTCCAACAATGCCAGCGTTCCACAAAGCTCTCAAAACCTCACTTGACCTTTTGGTGAAATGCTTCCCTTTGAAAGCCTTAGAAACGACAATAATATCATAGTCGCTGTCCTTGAGATAATCCCCTCTAATCCGAGAGCCAAAGAATATAATTTTTGCATCGGGATAGCGTTGCTTTATAACCTTCGCAATCCTCAAAGTCCAAGTTTTTGCCTGCAAAACTCAATCACCTTCTTGGCTTTTTCAAGATGCTCAACCGCCATTCTTTCATTATAAATCCTTGCGGGAACTTCATTTGCAGCATCAGGATACCTTGTAACGATGTACTCCGGGTTCAAGTCAAGAACGGCGTCAATTACCTCCTCATCTTTAATTCCAAGTTCATTTGAAAGTCTCAACAAACTGTGAGTTTTTGGAGGGAATTCTCTCTTAACCTCAATATACAAAGCTTTCAAAGCCTTTTCAGCAGCTTGCTGAGAAAAAAACACACTGGCATAGTATCTTTTAACCCCAATCAATGCCTCGGCAGTTTTTAAATCTTCCAGTGCCTGCTCCCATAGTAGTTTTGCTTCGTTTCTCATATCCATCATAACAACTATGCATGAGTGGATTTAACTCTTTCTCCACTTCTCACTAATCTTCTCTATTTCCCTCCTAACCCGCTCCCTATCAGCTTTATCAACAACCAGGAAGATTTCCTGAACACTGCCGTCACTCTTCGCCAAAAGCTTTAATCCTGTCAGCGTTTCTCTGACAACCTTAATCTCAAAGCCTCGAGAATCGCTGGCATAGATCCTCCCCGGAATTACTTTCTTAACTCCCTCTATCTCCGCAATCTCTTCAAGAGCCGGCAAAATGCCTTTGAGGAGATGATGCTCAAGCTTTACCTTGGACTTTCTTTTCATTTTCCCCACCTCTAAGTAAATATGATTCAAATTGATTTGAAACCAACGACACTTTTATAAATTATAAATCGAACTCATCTTATGGTGGTCTAAATGTTCCGAAAAGAGCATGTGTTTACAGCATTAATAATGTTTCTGCTTACAATATCTGCATTTTCCAGTGTAAGTGCCTTCGGTAATGAGAACATAGTGCTCCAGATAGACTCCAGACCAAGTAATGCAACTGTCATCATTGAGGGCATTAACAAGACGTTTAAAACTCCAGCAGTAATTGAGCTACCTGCAAAAAGCTGGATTATAAGAATTTCCAGCGGCAACTATACCGTTCTATACAATTTAGTTCCACCCGAGGATGAAAGGTTTGTTAAAATAGTTGTTTACTTTGGAAGGATAGATTTGGCAGTGGAAGGTCCTTTTAAGAATATAACCGTAGAATACGGCTTCAATTCGACTGTACCTACAAAGGAAGACGAGTATGTGCCCCCAATTGCTGCCCCTTTCTGGGATGAGGAAGTGTGCGGCGGAATAATAATGTTCGGACCAAAGAATCCCCCAATGGTCATCTACAAATACGACGATAAAGACCCCTACTACCAGCTCTTCCTTAACAGTACACCTTCAGTCGAAGAATATAGAGGAAGAAAAGGCTGCAAAATGATAGAGACGATATACTACTTCGGCAATGATAGCGCAATGGCAAGAGGCTTTCCCTACCGCGAAGCAAGCTTCATAGTCTCCCACTCCCTTCTCTCCATAGATAGTCAACCTAAAAATGCCACTGTCTACATCTTCGACTTCCACCGGTTTGGAGAGTGGTTTACTCCTTTTGATGTTTTAGTTCCTGTGGTAATGGAACCACAGCGTAATGTTAGCATACTCCACTATGACTTTGAACTCGGAAATCTCACTACCACAATAATCCCCTATATCCCAGAACTCCATGCCTACAAGATTTCCATGGGTCACAATGGCTATCCCTTCCTTGAGGGATGGCTGGAGCTAAAACCCAACCAGAGCTACAACATAAGGGTAAACTTCAATATTCTCAGGTCCGCCTTAACCGTGAATGGAGAGGAAGTAAAGGTACAAGTTCCAAAAACAAAGAAAATCAGCTACTCCCTTCCAAACACTACCCTGCTAATTATTAATTCCACCATTGCATTGGACGTGTATATTGACGGAAACTACGTTGGGAGAACACCATTTAAAGATGAAGTCCCCAGCGGAGAGCATGACATCCTTCTGAAATTTGGAAGCTACGTAGTATATCACAAGAAACTTGATATCGGCTATGGGGGACGGTTCAGGCTGACCGTAATTCCAGTTAAACTGCTAAAAATCCTCAATGTTCCCAAGATAAGAAGCATGTAAATCCTCAGCTCAATCTTTTTAATTTATTTTAAGCCCTCTTCTTAACTTTAACGGCAACTCCACGCTTAGCTTTAACCATTTCTTCCCCGCTTAGAAGGGCTTTTCCAACGGCAACAACTTGCTCATCTCTCACAACAGCAACTAAATCATCCGGTCTTATTTTACTATCAGCCTCACTTACACCAACAGCAAACACATCTCCCCTTAAATCGAAGTCAATCCTAACGTAATAGCTCTTTGTCGCCCCGTAAATGCGCTGCATTCCGTAAGGAGTTACGCTTATCACGCCATCTTGGAAAGTTCCGGTTTGCTTTCCTTCGACGAAAATCCTCAGCATCCTTGAGCCCTTAATTCGGGCATCATCTGGAAGAACAGCATGTCCAGCTTCAATACCAAAGTAGAAGTCAAAGATTTTCCTGATGTTCTCATAGAAGCGATAGGTTCTATCTTCTTTTCCAGCCCTTAAATCTAAGCCGAGCTCTTCAAGAGTCTTCTTCAAAGCATTTAAACTTTCTCTTGACGTTGTGCCATTTTTAACGGGGACAAAAATTATCTCCTTTCCGCTCATTTCGCTTGCTCTCTTTGCAATCTCGACGTAAGCCTCATCGAGGTGAGCAACTATTGGGATATCTGGATACTTCTCAAGGGTTTTCGCCAAAAGCTCTGCTGCCGAGCTTATCTCCTCCTCACTCCAGTGCCCAGTTACAACTATGTCGTACTTAGCCAGCCACTCCCACTCCCTTGGAACAACACCGAAAGGAGATGTTAAGATGAGCTCGTGAACCTTATAAACCCCAGAGCCCAAAGCTTCTTGCAGGGCTTTTCTGTAGAGGGTGTGGCTTCTTGATCTCGAATAAGGCTTTTTAGCTGAGCATGGGAACAAAAGCAGAAGCTCGGCTTTTGGTGGAACAAACCTTTCTATTACTCTCCGGTGCCACCTTTTAACTTCGGGCCTGTTCTGAGAAGCATCGCTGATGAAATAGACAGTGTCTTTCTGAATTGGCGTGTACTTTTCGAGATAATCGCCATGCTCTCTATCAGCTATCCTCAAAATTCCCGCATGGCTCTGAGTGTAGAAGAAGTTTTCAACTAAATACCTCAGCTTACCCTCTTCAAGGGCTTTCCTCACGAGGGAGATAACTTTTTCAGCAAACTCCAGAGAGTTCTCTCCCTCCGCCCAGAGCAGAGGTGAATACATGGTGAAAGATTTTTTGTGAAAATCATACAGCTTCAGAGAGCGAGTATCAAATGCATCAACGCCAAGATAAACGGCCAAAGGATAAAAGAAAGGTTCCAGATCGGTGATTATCAT
>JALTMZ010000239.1 GCA_027001105.1 Thermococcus sp. | reverse complement strand
GTTCTGTAGATTCTCTCACTTCTCGATAACCACAGTCAATACACTCATAAATTCCTTTCGGCATTTTTCCACCTTACCTCTTTATTTAAAATCTAACTATTTAAATGCCTTCCCCCTCGTGGATTATAACCTCTCCTTTATCGGCATCAACTTCAATGATCTGCCCGTTCTTAATCTTTTTTATGTCAATTTTATCTACCATCGGGATTTCTGCAATTATTGCTCCAGTTGCAACTATTGTCTCTGCATCTTCCACTACAATGGCTTTTGGAGCAACGTTGTTCTTTTTGAGTTGATAGATAACATAAGAGCCGACAGTTGAGCCTTTGCCCCTGGGAAATACAAGGATTTTGTCCTTAACACTTTCCCCCTTTATATCGCTCTCTACGTCAGTTACAATGCCAGTTTTAGGATCAATTCCACCCAAAAATGAAAGAGGTCTTCGAGAAACCAGAGCAACTCCCTTAGCTTTTCCCCTTGTTATCCTTCTTCCTTTGAGCTTCATTCCCCCCACCTCACGGAGCTTCAAAAATCAGCCTATCTGTATTATCGAGTCTTACTTTCAGTCCAGCTGATGAAAAATAGAAGCTTGCCTTTCCACTGTTCGTTGCAATTCCCTTGTACCAACTCTTGATCGGTGAAACAATTAAGCACGCATCTACAACAATCTTACCATTATAGCGCTCTATGACTTCTGTATAGCCCAAAGAATCTGCTAAATATCTTACAACCCTGCTTGCTGTTATAAACAGGGGAACTCTCAAAGGTTTTCCCCTCATCTTTAAAAGCTCAGCGACTTCTTTTATCTCATGAATTGAAGCGTGTGGACAGCCAATTAAAATGGCATCAATTTCATCCCAGCCAGCGTTGTACTTTTCTTTAATTTCCTTGAGCTCTTTGTCATCAACCTGTATTTTTTCAAGTTTATCTGTAATGGCAGTTTTATACTCCGGGGTTTCACCTTCAACATGATATAACGCAATTGAGCCTGTTGCAGCCATTGAAGCACCAAGCTCTTTCAAATAATCTGTCTTTTCAGGTTTTAACCCTTTAAAATAGGGAACATCATTTTTGAGAAGCTTTCCAAGGTGATATCCTAAAAAACTGTAATCAACAAAGTCTTTAACTTTGGCTTGGACTTCAACAATAACCGTTGCTTTTCTGTTTTCTTCTAAGTGAAGCCCATAGTTTGGTGTTTTTCCCACAATTGCAGCCGCTAAACTTGAAGGTCCACCCTCACGGTTTGTTCTTGCACCTATGATAGAGTTTGCGAAGCTTACGGCAGAACTTTCACTCCAAGCTAAGTGATCACCAAATTTTGGCATATTTGCTCCATAGTATGGGGTGCATGTTGAAGTTACCTCAATCCCCATCGCCTTGTAAAGCTCCAAAACCTCTCTTTGTTTTTCCATAAACTCCTCATTGCCAATTCCTGCTGGATTTAAGGTTGTATAAACACTAACCTTAGCCCCTGCATCTACAAAATCTCTCAAAAATTCTATGCCAGCATCTCCAATGTTTTTATAAGAGACTCCAGCTATTTGGGCACTTTTGATTGGAATTAACCTATCCGCCCTATAAATCTCTCCGAGGGCAACAAGAATCTCCATAGCTTTCTGCAAAGCATATCCATACTCTCCTGCTAAAATCAGCTCTTCTTCCTTTGTTAGATACATGCTATCACCATAAGAGATATCTCATAAAAGTTTAAAGCTTTTACAGTCTTTAAAATATAGTCTATAGAGTTGCAAAGCCTTATTTTGCTATTAAGATTAGCCAAATTAAACAAAAGAGTTTTGTAATCGGAGTTTTTGAATAGTAAAGTTTATAAACTCACCGCATATTAGTATGTATCGGGTTGTGCAGCGGGGTGGGGCAGCTAGGAGTGCCCGCCGGGCTCATAACCCGGAGGTCGGAGGTTCAAATCCTCCCCCCGCTACCATAAAAATTTTTCGGGTTTTTCTTGAAATTTTCGAAGATTTTTCAAAGGTTTTGAGAAGGTCATTTAACTTTATTTGTTTTCTCTTGATTGTAAAACCAATGCTGAGAGCATAGTTTCTAACGCTTCCTACCCTGTAGATTCTCAGCTCATGGAAGTCCCGCCTATAAAAATACTGTTCCCCTCTGATTATACTCAGTGTGCCTGCCTTTCTCATAATCCGAATTCGAGAGTGTATTCCAAGACTACCCAACAATTTCTGACAGAACTCTGAGAGGTCTCTATCAT
>JALTMZ010000238.1 GCA_027001105.1 Thermococcus sp. | reverse complement strand
CGCTTATAGTGAGACCCAAGAAGGCGGAGAAGCTTTCCGACTTAAGAAGGATTGCCGAAAAGGTTAAAAGCCATCGCTTAAAAGGTCTCTCAGGCGTTGGAAAAACTATAATCCGCAAAGAGGGCGATGAGTACGTTATCTACACAGAGGGCTCAAACTTCAAGCAAGTACTGAAGGTTCCGGGTGTTGATCCAACAAGAACAAGAACAAACAACATCCACGAAATCGCAGAAGTTCTGGGAATTGAAGCAGCGAGAAATGCGATCATTGAGGAGATTGTAAATACTATGCAGGAGCAAGGTCTTGAAGTAGATGTGAGACATATCATGCTCGTCGCTGATATAATGACCCTTGATGGGATCGTTAGACCCATCGGGAGGCATGGTGTTGTTGGGGCAAAGGCGAGCGTATTGGCAAGGGCAGCTTTCGAGATAACCGTTCAACATCTGTTTGAAGCCGCTGAAAGGGGAGAAGTTGACCCCTTAAACGGTGTCGTTGAAAATGTCCTCATCGGACAGCCTGTTCCAGTTGGAACAGGCATAGTTAGGCTCGCTATGAGGTTACCATTGAAACCAATAGAAGAAGAGTAGGAGGTGTGATTAATGGATGTAGCTTTCGAGCTTAGAAAGGCTCTCGAAACAGGAAAGGTAGTCATCGGTTCAAACAAAACTATAAAATTAGCCAAGATCGGTGGTGCAAAGCTTATCATCGTTGCAAAGAATGCGCCGAAGGAAGTTAAGGACGATATTTACTACTATGCCAAGCTCAGCAATATACCAGTCTATGAATACGAAGGAACAAGCGTTGATCTGGGAACTGTCCTTGGTAAGCCATTTGTAGTGGCATCGTTAGCTATAGTGGATCCGGGAGAAAGCAACATTTTAGCCTTGGCTGGGGGTAAGCAGTGATGCCCCTGAAGTTAAATACCGACCAGATCAAGTATATTGCTCTCTTTGAGAGCTTCACAGGAGCTACAGTGCTTGACTGCATTATAGATCAGGACAGAAACCGCCTGATCTATGTTATAAAGAAGGGCGAGATGGGATTGGCTTTAGGGAAGAGGGGAATGAACGTTAGGAGAATACAGAGCATGCTTGGAAAGGAGATTGATCTCATCGAGCACTCAGAGAATCCAGAAGAGTTTCTCAGGAACATTTATAAAACAATGGGCGTAAGAGTTAAAAAAGTCCACATAACTGAAAAGAAGAATGGTAAAAAGGTCGCCCTCCTTGATGTTAATCAGAGGGATAAGCCGAGGGCGATCGGTAGAGGCGGTCATAATATAAATCTCGTTAAGGAATTAATGGAGAGACACCATGGAATTGAAGATGTGGTCATAATTTGAGGTGATGATCATGCCTGGAAAGAAAGCACCATATGGAGAATTCGCTGGAAGAAAGCTCAAGCTCAAGAGAAAGAAGTTCAGATGGAGTGATATCACATTCAAGAGAAGAGTGCTTAGACTCAAAGAGAAGAGCGATCCACTTGAGGGTGCTCCACAAGCAAGAGGAATTGTCCTTGAGAAGATTGCCGTAGAGGCAAAACAGCCAAACTCTGGAATGAGAAAGGCAGTTAGAGTTCAGCTCATCAAGAACGGTAAGGTCGTTACAGCCTTCTGTCCTGGTGATGGAGCTATCAACCACATTGACGAGCACGATGAGGTTATCATCGAGGGCATCGGTGGTCCAAAGGGTGGTTCAATGGGTGACATTCCAGGAATTAGATACAAGGTAGTTAAGGTCAACAGAGTTTCACTCAAGGAATTAGTTAAAGGTAGAAAGGAGAAGCCAAGAAGGTGATGCTCATGGCAAAGCCATTGCAAGAGAGATTTTTCATCCCAAAGGACTTGAAGGTCTTTGGAAAGTGGAGCACTGAGGATGTCGTTGTAAACGACCCATCACTTAAGCCATACATCAACCTTGAGCCACGCTTGTTGCCCCACACCCATGGAAGATACGCAAAGAAGCCTTTTGGCAAAGCAAACGTTCACATTGTGGAGAGACTCATTAACAAGGTTATGAGAAGCGGTGCATCAAGCTACAAAGTTGCTGGACACTTCATGAGAAGAGAGCACCGCTCATTGATGAGCAAGAAGATGAAGGCTTATGAGGTCGTTAAGGAGGCTTTTGAGATCATTGAAAAGAGAACAAAGCAGAACCCAATCCAAGTTCTCATCAGGGCTATCGAAAATGCTGCTCCGAGAGAGGACACAACAACTGTTATGTTTGGTGGTATCAGATATCACGTCGCCGTTGATATCTCACCA
>JALTMZ010000237.1 GCA_027001105.1 Thermococcus sp. | reverse complement strand
TTTTGAAACCATCTGCTCCCTTAAAGCATTAAATGCTTTTTCATTAAAAGCCTCTTTCATTTTTTCGTCCAAATATGGCTCAAGAATTGAGTAATTTCCAGTTTTTAGGCTTTCAAAAACTGCTTTTGCAACTTCATCATAAGGGTGTTGGGCAAGAGCATAAAAAGCGAGCATTGTTATGATAAAAATTAGTGCCACTTTTCTCATCTTAATCACCATACCTCGGACTTCGATGTATTATGGGAGCATTAGAAATATAAAGCTTGTGGTCAAAGCTTCTCCACAGAGGGGTTAAAGTGAGTATCTTGCATGAGATTCCTTTCCAAGAGATACTTCAAAAGATCAGAGAGTTGAGTGCTGAGAAGGTGTTGATCCAGACTCCGGAAGGGTTAAAGAAAGAAGCCCAAGCTTTGGCTGAATTTTTGGAAAAGAACGGAATCGAGGGAATAATAAGTGGGGATGTAAATTATGGGGCTTGCGATTTAGCGGATAGGGAGGCTAAGATGCTCGGCTGTGATGCCCTGATCCATTTGGGTCACTCTTACATGCAGCTTAATCTGGAAGTTCCCGTAATCTTTGTCCCTGCTTTTGCCAAGGTTGATGTTGTGAAAGCTCTTGAGAAAAACCTTGATGAAATTAAAAAGCTTGGCAGGAAAATTGCTCTTGTAACCACAGTTCAGCACATAAGGGATTTGGAAAGAGCAAAGCAGTTTTTAGAAGGGAAAGGTTTCCAAGTTTTTATTGGCGAAGGAGATAATAGGGTTTCATTCTCTGGGCAAGTTTTGGGGTGCAACTTTACAGCAGCAAAGGTTGAAGAAGAGGTTGATGGGGTTTTATTCATTGGTGCTGGCTACTTTCACCCAATTGGCGTTGCTTTAGCCACAAAAAAGCCAACGTTAGCTATCAACCCATACAGTGGAGACTTCGCTTGGATGGATAAAGAAGTTGAGAGGATTGTGAGAAAGAGATGGGGAATGATTGCTAAGGCTTATGATGCTAAAAAATTTGGTGTAATAATAAGCGTCAAGAAGGGACAGCTACGCTTGGGGGAAGCTAAGAGAATAATGAAACTCTTGAAAGAGCACGGGAGAGAAGCACAGCTGATAGCAATGAACTACATAAACCCAGAGGCTTTGGAGGGCTTTAATTTTGATGCCTATGTTGTGGTTGCTTGTCCGAGAGTTCCAATAGACGATGCAGAGAGATGGAGAAAGCCCATATTAACTCCTCCAGAAGTTGAACTGTTGCTTGGCTTGAGAGAAGAGTATGAGTTTGATGAAATTCTTGGAGGCAAGAGAAAAAAAGATGAACCTTTTGGAATAAGCTTAAGGCTTCCAAAGAGGTGAAATGATGCTCAGACTCATATTGGATTCTGCGCTTCACGTTTTGCTAATTTTCATGTACTACAGCTTCTTAAAGACCGCTATAGAGGTTTTTACATATAAAAAGCCAAGAAAGCTTCTGCTCCTAACCATTTCAATATTTGGTGTTTTTGTTTCTCTTTACATTGATATCTTCCTCGGCTTTTTCTTTCTCTTCATTATGTTGCTCATCACAGGCTTAAACTCAAGGGAAGCGATAGTATCGGCTTTAACAGCGGAGTTTGGCTTTATAATAGCTCTTGTTGTTGTGATGTTCATCTTAACGACAATTGGCACAATTTACAACATTCCAGGCTTCAGGTTTGAGATACGCTTTGAGGAGTTGCTCCGCTACATGAGGGGTTAGCTATGAAGAAGAAGCATCTTGCAATGCTCCTCTCGAGGCTCAAAGGGTTTGAAAATCCTAAAGCAGAACTGGAGCAGTATAGAACTCCGGGAAACGTTGCAGCTGAGCTTTTATGGTTGGCTTATTCTTTGAGTGATGTTGAAGGCAAAGTTATAGCCGATTTAGGTGCTGGTACTGGAGTTTTAAGTATAGGGGCTTGCCTTTTGGGGGCAAAAAAGGTTTACGCTGTTGAAATTGACGAGAATGCTTTGAAAATAGCAAGGGAGAATGCAAAAGCTCTGGGTGTGGAAAGTTGTGTTGAGTTGATTTTATCCGATGTGAGCTTTTTTGATAAGCGAGTTGATGCTGTCATTATGAATCCTCCATTTGGCTCTCAAAATCCAAAAGCAGACAGACCTTTCCTCCTCAAAGCTTTTGAAATAAGCAGAGTTGTTTATTCCATCCATTTGGCAAAGCCCGAAGTTAGGAAATTCATCGAGACTTTTGTGAGTGATAATGGATTTACAATAACGCACCGACTAACAGTTGACTTTGAAATTCCGGCTCAGTTCTTCTTTC
>JALTMZ010000236.1:324-2296 GCA_027001105.1 Thermococcus sp. | reverse complement strand
GAGACGGAAAGATCGAGATTAAGATCGAATAACCTCAACTTCCACCTCCTTAATTTTCCCGTCTTTTAAGATAAACGCTCCATAGTTCCCTTTGTTGTCCACGATAAGCCATATATTTCTCCAGAGCTTCATTCCCCTAATATCCCTCTCGCTGGGAATAGGTTTGCATAAATGGGAGTGAAAGATCCCGACAGGCTCAAGGTTCTTCTCATCTGCATAGTCAAGAACTTCAACAATCTCAAGAGGATCTATTTCAAAAGCGATTGGAGAATTCAGCTTGTTCTTTGTGAAAATAACTTCTTTAACGACGATAACATCATCTTGTTGTTTTCCCAACAGGAAGCCGCATATCTCAATTTTGCTTTCCTTAGCTCTCTCTAAAATCATGAATAGATGTTCATGTTTGATGATCAGCCTCATAGATGTTCATTTTTCGTCAATGACAGTTAAGTTTTTCTGTTCATTAATGATCGTTTTAATACAAAAACGTTTAAATATTTGACACACTCATCAAATGAGGACTGCAATGTCATAACACTAATGGTGATATACAGGAGGGTGAAAGCATGTTGGCAAGAATAGTCTACTACAAACCAAACTCGCTTCCAGAAGAGGAAATTGTGGTTGTAAACAGCTTTGAAAAAGCCGTTGAAATTGCGAGAAGGAAGATAAGAATGATGGGAGCAGTTAAAGTCGAAGTTGAGATCATATAACGCTCCGCTTTTGCCTTCTTCTCCCCATTTTTTATCCAATCAGCTTATTTATAAAGCCCTTTTCTGTAAGATATCCTTTCCTAATGAGCTTCCTGTTTTTGTACTCATAGATTAAGGGTATCCCCGTGGGTATGTTGAGCCTAAGCACCTCTTCCTCTGTGAGATTTTCAATATGCATCACAACTGACCTTAGACTGTTTCCATGGGCTGAAACCAAGACATTCTTACCTTTCTCAAGCTCTGGAATTATTCTTTCTTTTAGATAAGGTATCGTTCTCTTGGCCGTATCTTTTAAACTCTCCCCTCCTGGTGGTGCTATGTCATAGCTTCGCCTCCAGAGCAGAACTTGTTCATCACCATAAACCTTTCTTGCATAATCCTTGTTCCAGCCTTGGAGCTTTCCATAATAACGCTCATTAAGCTGCCAAGCCTTATAAACAGGAATGTAATTTCTTCCGTGTTCTCCATAAACAATACCCCATTCCTTCATCATTCCATTTTCATGCTCAATCTTTGCAACTCCGTGCTTATTTCTGCTCATTATCAGCATTGCTGTCTGAATAGCTCTCACAAGCTCAGAAGTAAAAATTACGTCAAACTTGTAATCCTTCAGAAGATCACCTGCTTTTAATGCCTCTCGAACACCATTCTCGCTCAAAGGGATATCCACCCAGCCTGTAAAAAGATTTAATTTGTTCCAGAGGCTTTCACCGTGTCTGACTAAAACCAATAATGCCATTAGATCCACCTAACAAAAATTTGAAAGAAAGGTTAAAAGGGTTTTGAAGTAACCACATTTCCCTTCAGCTCCAACGACCCAAATACACAAAACTAAATTAAGAGGAGAGTCAGAATACATCTCTTCTTTGAGTGTTTGCCTTGCCCTTCTTGAACTGCTCCTCTATCTTTCTATAGTACTCCATCGTTTCCTTGCTAACACTCGGCCCAATTTTCTTCAGTGCTTCTTCGAAGTCCTTCATTGTAACTTTGACTTTCTGCTTAACTTCATCCATCTTAACGCCCGGCTTGATAATCCCTTCCTTGAGTGCTCTTCTCATTGCGTTCATTGCCGCTTCTCTGCAGACCGCTGCGATATCTGCACCTGTGTAGCCCTCTGTCTTCTTGGCCAATTCTTTGAGGTCAACATCCTCGGCTAAGGGCATCTTTCTGGTGTGCACCTTGAATATCTCGTATCTTGCTTTTTCGTCTGGTGCTGGAACCAAGATCAACCTATCAAACCTTCCGGGCCTGAGCAAAGC
>JALTMZ010000236.1:0-314 GCA_027001105.1 Thermococcus sp. | reverse complement strand
CACCTATGTCGTCCCATCTTACATTTGGAATCTCAAGGAGTACTTCTCTGAGTGCTGATGGTTCAATCATCTTCAATGCCTCATAGAAGTCTCTCTTTGTAACTTTCAGCTCTTCCAGTACTTCCTTTGGAATGTGCTCTGCCTCAAAGTCAATCTTACCCTCCTTGATAAGTCTCCTCAGTGCAGCCATTGCGGCTTCTCTTGCTAAAGCTGCCAAGTCTGCACCCACGAATCCGTGCGTCTTATCTGCAAGCTCCTCTAATAGTGCATCAATTAAGCGGTGCCTAAACTCGTCGTAGAGCCTCTCATCGAGG
>JALTMZ010000235.1:4699-9181 GCA_027001105.1 Thermococcus sp. | reverse complement strand
CGATTCCGAAGAAAAAGCCCAAAATTCCTCCGATGCTCGTCAGTATTATACCCTCAATGAAAATCATTTTTAAGATAAAGCTCTTCTTTGCTCCAATCGCCCTGTAGGTTCCAATTTCCCTTGTCCTCTCCATCACTGAAGTTAAAAGAGTGTTCATAACTCCAAGAGCTCCTACAAAGAGAGCTATGCTGCCGATTCCAATTAAAAGGTTGTGCATCATTTTTTGGATAATAAGGACCATCTGAACGCTCTGTCTTGCTGTGATGACCGTAACCCCCGGAATCTCTTTCTCAATTTCCTTCTTAACCTCGTCAATGAATGCAACATCATCAACCCATACATCCACTATGCTTATCTTCCCCTCCTCGTGGAACATCTCTTGAAGCGTATCTAACGGAACGACAACCATCATGTCCAAAAAGCCTGCAAGAAAGGACTGTCCGCTTTCCTCAAGATTGCCAACAACTTTGAATTCGTAGGGATTTCCCTGGTCATCGTAGATTATTATCCTTTGTCCTGGTGTGATATCCCAGTTTAGGGGTTTGCCCTCAAAAGTTGCAAATTTCCCGTGAGCTAATAAATAACCGAGAATGGCTTTATATCTATCATTTTTTCTTAAAAACACTCCTCTCTCCAAGTGAAGCCCTCTTAATGCGAAGAACTTCTGGGCTTTTTTTGGATCAACACCCATTATTGTCAGCTCGAGTATCCAGTCATCATATTTGATGGTTGTGAACTTTATCAAAGCTGGATTCACAGCTTCAACATGGTCAATTTTCTCTATCTTCCTTACTATGTCTTCACTCATCGTGCTCGTTGCTGCCCTGATTATGGAGACGCTAACTCCGGGCATTATCATGAGAACATTGCTTGTGCTTTCAAGCTCTTGCTCTATTGCCATTCGGGAACCTTGGGTTATGGAGACTAAAGCGGTAACTGAGCCAACGGCTATTATAATCCCCAGCATTGTGAAAAGTGTCCTGAGCTTCCTCCTTGTCAGGTTTCTAACTGCAATTTTAATTAGCTCACTCCACACTTTTTCTCCTCCACAGGAGAATTATTATAAACAGCAGAAGAATTCCTCCACCGATGTAGTACTCATAAGGCTTTCTCTCTGAATAGCTCAGGGTTTCAGGGATTCTGATGACCAAATCTTTCTCAAAAGTTTTTTCCTGACCTTTTTCATCTTTATAATATACCTTGGCGTGAATAACGTATTCTCCCTTTGGAATTGTCTTATTTAGAATCTGGAAGTTCACACTGTCATAGTCCAATCCAGCAATGCTTCCCACGTATCTCTGCCCTATTGGGAACAGCTCAAGCTGCTTTGAAGTCACATCGAGGGTTACCCCCCTTGCGACATCCTTGCCTTCGTTAACAACATACACCTCAAAGTTATACTTTCCCCCGCTCTCCCAGATGTTCCCTATATATAGGTCAAGGAGAGGATAGGCACTTACCTCAACCCCAAACATAGTTTCCTCCTTGTAAACAACACCGTTTTCATCTTCGTAGGTAATTGTGACATAAAGGGGGTAAATTCCTCTCTGAACTTGTTTTATCTTAAAGTACAGCTCTCCTTCAGCTGTTGTATTGACTTCAGAAAAGTAGAGAACACTCTGTTTGCGTATTGGGAATATGTCAACTTCCTGCGGCACTGCTTCTCCTCCTGAGGGGAAGTACGGATATGCGGTTTGTTTTTCTTCCTCAGGTTTTTCTCCTGTGACCCTTACCCTAACATGTTTGGCAACTGAATTTCCAATATTCCTGAGCTTTATTCTGACCGTGAAGTTTGAATCAGGCTGAACGATGGGCGGGATTATCTTAAATTCATCAATGATTACTTTTGGTCTTATCCTGTCTTCAACAGGGATTCCAACCTGAACTTCCTTGCTTTTCTTTGCACCATCTTCGTCTTGATATTCGATCTTAATGTAGAGCGGATAAACATTCTCTTTGAGGTTTTTTGAAGATATCAGTGTGAATGCAACTGTCTTTTCTTCTCCTGGAGCCAAAACCTCAAGATACTTAATTGGACTCTCCCTGTATGCAGCGAAAGGCAAAGAAGATTCAAATTGTGGAATCGTAATTGTTGGAAGGAGGCTTTGGGTTTGCTCTTCTTGGATCTGCTCTTTGGAATATAGATAGACGCTTATGAATCTGGCGTTTTTGTTTCCTACATTTCTCAGTGTTATAGTCAGCTTGAAAGGTGAGCCTATTTCAACCTCTCCGAAGTCAACTTTTTCAATAGCTATCTCTGCCCCCCTTATAATCGCATACTGGGCATATTTTGGTGCTTTAATCTTCAGCCTCACTGTCTTGTTTGTGATGTTCTCCACGTAGATGGAAAGCTCATTCCAGTGATAATAACCAGTTCCAAAATAACGGTAATCAACTTCCCCTTTTTTCTCATATCTCGCCAAAAATGTGCCGTTTTTTATCTCAAGAATCATGAATTTTATGGTGCCATACCTAAAGATTGACCTCTCGTAGGCATCTCCGTAAAACACATCAATAGCTTTTGAATAGATTCTTATAAGTGCCCTGGGGTTGTCCTCAAGGGTTATGACAACAAGCTTGATCTTTACATCTTTGTACTGGTATTCCTGACCCTCTTGGAGGGAAAACTCGCTCTCATTGAACGCTACGTTATCTCTGAGTTTGAAGAGCACAGTATTGGCTATTCCAGTTCTTGGGCTTGTGAGTATATCTTCAACTGTTAAGGTGTAGTTTCCAAAAGTTAAGACATCCCCAATTCCTAAATAGCCGGAAAATGTCAGCAGGTACTCCTCTTTTTGAGGCTGAGCGTTTATTATGCTTGGGGTTATAAGCATGAGAATTAACACTATGGCAAGCTTTTTCATAACTTTTTCACCTCACTAATCTTCCCATCTCTTATTTGAAGAATCCTCTCAGCTTCTTTTGCAACCTCAACATCGTGAGTTACTATCACAAAGGTTGTTCCTCTCTCAAGATTTATCCTCTTCATTAAAGCTATTATCTCTTTCGATGTCTGGGTGTCAAGATTCCCAGTTGGTTCATCTGCTAACACTATGCTCGGATTGTTGGCTAAAGCCCTTGCTATGGCAACCCTCTGCTGCTGTCCTCCGCTCATTTCATTTGGTTTGTGATGCATGAACTTTTCCAGTCCCAGTGACTTTAGCAGCTCCTTGGCTCTTTTTATCCTCTTCCTTCTTGGAACACCAGCTAAGAGCATTGGCAACTCAACGTTTTCCAGCGCTGTTAATATTGGAACCAAGTTGTAATATTGAAAAACAAAGCCAATTTTCCTCAATCTGATTTCAGAAAGCTGATTATCATTAAGATTGCTGACATCAATTCCATCAATATACACTTTTCCGCTTGTGGGCCTGTCTAATAGGCCAAGCATATTGAGAAGTGTAGTCTTTCCACTTCCGCTTGGCCCTATTATTGCGACAAATTCCCCCTCATAGATCTTTAGACTAACCCCCCTGAGAGCTGGAACTACTATCCTCCTACCGATGTAATAATTCTTGACAAGATCAACGGTCTCTAAGACAATTCTTCGCTCCATTGCAAAGTATAGTATGTGTGGATGTTTATATTTCCTTTGGCAATGCCTAAATACTTTAACAGCATAAGATACTATTGGTGAAGCTGATGTTTGAGAAGATACTTTTCCCAACGGATTTTTCTGAAGTGTCTTTGCATGCGTTAAGGAACTGTGTCCCGAAGTTCTTTGAGCTTGGGGCTAAAAAGCTCTACCTTGTACACATAGTTGACATCACTGCAACCGATATTGAAGCCCTTGAGCTTATGAAGATTGATGAGGAACAGATAGACAACTTGGCAGGTGAGCTTAGAGAAAGGGGAATAGAGGTTGAACCAATTGTAAAGCTTGGAATTCCTTCGTTGGAAATAGCCGAAATTGCCAAAGAAAAGAACGTTGACCTTATTATAAGTCCCTCAAAAGGAGAAAACATCCTACGTCAGATGTTTTTAGGAAGCACAGCTTCAAACCTTGTAAGGGCAACCAAGAAACCCGTTCTATTGATTAGGTACGAGTGGGATGAAGAGGAAGAGAAAATAAAATGCCTGCATGACTGCGAGAAAATTTTTGACAAACCGCTGGTAGCTTTAGACTTTTCGCCGTGTTCAATACGGATAATGGAGGCTGTTAAGAGGTTTGAGGAGCTCATTAAGGAAGGGGTTCTTCTTCACGTTGTTGATTACGGCAAAGCTGAGGAGCTTGAAGAAAATATAGCAAAGGCTAAGCAGAACCTTGAGAGGTATGCAAAGATCGTGAAGTTTCCAGTTGAAAGAGAGGTATTGGCTGGCGTTGCATCCCAAGGGATAATTGGGCTCTCAATAGCAAAAGGTGCAACACTGATAGTAATGGGCAAAAAGGGCAGGAGCATAATTAAAGATTTACTCCTCGGGAGTACAGCAGAAAGGGTCATAAGGGATTCAAAGCTGCCTGTGCTTTTGGTGCCGTGTGAA
>JALTMZ010000235.1:0-4689 GCA_027001105.1 Thermococcus sp. | reverse complement strand
CTTCAAGCCATTGTTTTTCTTTTAAAATATTTTTTTTTTTTTTTTTGTTGATGTTTGACCATGATTCATTTTTATTTTGTTTTTTATCTGGGTCTGTTGTCTTATTTTCGTATTGAATGCGTTATTTGCTTGTTTTTATTTTTTAACTCTTTTTGTAAATCGAATTTCCATATGCGTCAATAGCAACCAAAAGTGGGAATCCTTCAACCTCCAACACCCAAACTGCCTCGGGAATGCCAAGTTCATCGAGCCAGAAAACATCTCTTACTTTTTTAATGTTCTTAGCTGCTAAAGACCCAGCTCCGCCAGTGAAGGCAAAGTAAACGGCTTTGTGTCTTTTAAAGGGTTCAGGATTCATTCCTCCTTTTCCAATGATCCCCTTAACTCCTAAAGACAGAATTTCGTTAAGATAACGATTCATCCTTGCACTTGTTGTTGGGCCTGCTGAGACTATTTCGAATTGCTCCTCATTTTTTCGAGCAATAGGCCCGCAGTGGTAGATAACAGCGCCTTCTAAGTTAAAGGGCAGTTCATCTCTCTTGGCAAGCTCAATGATCTTTCTGTGGGCTAAATCCCTTGCTGTGTATATGATTCCAGAAAGATGAACGATGTCGCCAATTTTAAGTTTTTGAACATCTTCCTCACTCAAAGGGATTTTTAGCTCCATAATATCACCATAATAAGGTTAATCTCTCTCCTTAAAGCTTTTTTGGGTTTGATTGATTTTCTCAAACCCAGCTCGTAAGTATCAGTTTGGGTAATTATACGTCAGGTGGTACCATGAACACCAAAATTATTGGTTCAGGAGTTCTCGTTGCACTGCTTGTATTTTCTATAGCGGGTTACGTCGGAGCATTTGGAGGCGGGGGAGAAGGAAAGCTTGAGTATAAAGTTTATGCAAAAGAGCAGATAATGTCTGGAGCATACAAAGTCTACGGCAATCCGAAGCTTGGCTTTTGGGTTGCAAAAGTTGTTCTCCACAACCCAGGAAACGGTGTGATAAAGAACATAAGGATAAAGTATTCGATTGATAACTACGCCTCTGAGACCGAGAAGAGCTATCCAATTCTTGTACCCAACGGGACGATAGTCGATCTTTACTACCCGATTCTCTCAAGTGAAGTCACCAAGCTTTCAGCCTCAACGCCTTCGAACATACGGATAACCATAACCTATGAGATTAATGGTGAGACAAGAGAGGAGAGTATAACAAAACCTCTGAACATTCTTGGCGTCAACGACTTCGTATTTTCATCGCTCAGCCCTGAGGAAAGCACTGGAAGTTTTTATGACACATTCAGCAACGCCCCGCTTTTAGCTGCGTGGGTTACTCCAAGTGATCCCGTTGTTAGGGAGTTTGCCGACATGGGGAACAAGTTAGCGGGTGGGGCAGGGGCAAGCTTAAGCGACGATGAAGCCATTAAAAGCCTAAGCGGCATGTGGGCTTTGGCTGTGATGAACGGCTTCTCATACAAGACGGAGGCAGAAGGCTACTGGACTGGCAAGTTCTCGGAGCATATAATGTTTCCACGTGACGTGATCAGGGATAAGAGCGGGACCTGTGTTGATTTGGCTTTGTGGTTCGCTTCTCTGGCAATGTCTCAGGGTCTCAAATCTTATATAGTTCTGATGCCTGGTCATGCTTTCCCCCTAATAGAGCTACCCAGCGGTGCAATAATTCCTGTTGAGGCAACCGCAATAAATGGAGGGGTATCCTTCCAAGAAGCTGTGCAGGTTGGAATTCAGAAAACATGGGCAGAGGCGATGAATGGACCGCATATAATCATCAACGTTGCGGAAATGCACAGTGAAGGAATAGTTCCTCCCGAATTGCCTCAACTTCCTGCTGACATACTGAGCAAGTGGGGGATAACACTGCAGCCCGCTGGTGGAGGCACAACTGGCGGTGTAATCGGGGGTAGTGGAGGTACAGGAGAAACAGGAGGCGAAACGGGTGGAGAAACTGGTGGAGGCACACAAACCCAATGGAACACCTATCTTAGTGACTACTTCTCCTTTGACTATCCAGCCAACTGGGATGCTCCTGAAGATTATGGTGGCTACGTCTATCTGATGAGCCCTGATGGGGAGTTTGAGTTCATGGTGATTTACTCTCAGGGGGCAAGCGTTCAGGACATGGTTTATGCATTTGAGCAGAGTTTAGCCGATATAGGAGCAACGATAAAAGATAGGCAGGAGACCCAGGCAAGCATAGCCGGTCAAACAGTTTACACCGTTCTCTACACCATTGACACCGGTTATGGGGACTACTCAGCAGTTGCAAGGTACTTCACGGCTAATGGAATAGGATTTGCGGTGGTTTACGACTTCCCAGCTGACAACAGTGAGTACAACCAGCTGGGTGAATACATTGTTAGCACCTTTAAGTTGAGGTGAGGAAGATGAAAAGAGCTGTGATTTTATTCCTGTTGTTGCTCCTTCCGTTGGTTGCGGCTCAGGAGATAAAGATAGTGGAGTTCAAAATTGATGGTACCATGAAGGTTACGATTGATGAGGTCGGTAATGCCCACGTTACTGAGACGTGGAAGTTCACCCCAAACCTTTACCTCCAGATGAAGCAAGAGTATCCAACTACATACATGCTGAGGAGGGAGTTTGAAAACAAGAGAAGTGACACAGAGTACAAGAATATGAAGATTGAGTGGGATGACTCAAACAATCAGATTAAGGCAAGCTATGTAATGCTTGGAGCAGCTGTAAATAAAGGCTCATATTGGGAGTTCAAGCTTGGGGAAAGTGACTTGACTCTTTCAACACAAACTGGAAACAGTGTTGTTCTCACATCAGTTCAGCCGCTCTTTGGAGGGCAGGGAAGACTGGTTGAGACAATAACCGTTGTTCTGCCAGAGGATGCAAAGAACATTCGCTTTGAAAACGGGGTCATTAAGTATGAACTCCCATACAGTGAGAGCAGCAAGAATCCCATCTTCTTAGCCCTTGGTGGGCTTGCAATAGTCGGTCTTGTAATTCTCAATATTCCTCTGAAGAGGGAAAAGCAATGATCAGAGAGGTAAAGAAAGAGCTTGTGGAGTATATAAGCAGAAGTACTGGGATAGATAAGAAGACTGTTATAAAGGTGCTGAGAGCTGAAGAGGCTTTTTTCATGATGCAAATTAAAAAGGCTCTTGAAAAAGGGAAGATGTAGGGGATAGACGATGAAAAAGACAGTAGCTATTGTTGTTATTTTCTTACTATTCCTTTCGACTTTTTCCTATCCCCTATCTATTGTTGAAGCTAAGACGGCTGGTGTTGAAAGTAAAAACAATAAAAGTGATGGAAAGATAGTCCTCCCCTCCCAATTACATAATTCGGACACTCCAGAAGTTGCAATTCAGGATGTCTCGTACAAATTGTCTGAGGGGGACATCGTTGTCAGGGTTGAGACTATAAACTTAGGAAGTGCAAGTGAACCCTTCAACGTAACCTTTGAGGTACTCTCCCCGATAAATCCACCTCTTGTTGAGGAAGTTCCCTCTGGTTGGGTTAACGTGAGCACTTATCTCAGCAGTGCCTCAGAAGTTAGCAATGGAGCTTACGTTAAAAATGGGAGTGTGGTTTTAAAGGAGGACGATGGTTATCTCATATATCAGCTTCCATTTACCCTCAACTTCTTCGGACGAGAGATAACCAACATCTCGGTCAGCACCAACGGCTATATCGAGCTCCTTGGAAAATGGGAAACTCCAAGATTCGGATATACCTATGGTGTTCATATGTATGAAGACTACTCTCTAAGCGACGTTATCTTCGCTCTCGATGATGATCTTGAAACAGAGGACGGCTATCTGCTTGTTGTCGGCTTTCCGGACAAGGTCGTCGTCGAGTGGTTCGGCTCGACCTACGAGGATTATGACTCATCCTCAAATCCTCTGAACTTCCAAGTAGTTCTTTTCGCCAACGGCACCGTGAGGTGGAGCTACCGGCTGTTGGATTACAACAACTATGATTACGATCTCTTCGCGGGTTACTATTCAAAGGTCATCGGAGAAACTGTCGGCTTTGAGAAAGCTGGAGGAAAAAGCTTCGAGATGGTTTCACCAGCTCAGACCCCTTCAATACAGAAAGTTGAGGTTCCGGGTCTTGCTGGCAACGGGTCTATCAACGTCTCGATAACACTTCCTCCCGGTGAGTACTACATGAAGGTCATAGCGGACGATGAAGGAAACCTCAACGACTTGAAGAGGGACAATAACGTAGCCGAGCTTGGGATATGGCCCGGGGATTACTGGATAGAGAGCGCGAGTATCGGAGAGGTTACGCCGGGCGAGAGGGTTGAGATCAACTTCACCGTTGGGAGCACATCGAAGAATCCAAGTGCCGTGGTTGAGCTCCTGAGGAACGGGAAGGTCGAGGGACGGAGGTATCTGTACAGGCAAGACTTCACGAACGGCACGGCATCAGGGAGCTTAAGCTGGCTCGCCCAGGGAGGGAGCTACAACCTCACACTCGTTGTGAAGGCAGATGGGGACATCAACGAAACGAACAACGCCTATCCCCTCGGTGAGTACAACTTCCCGCTGCCCAACTTCAGGATAGTCAACTACACCATCAGGCTCCCCAGCTGTCTCGGTGAGAGGGCGCTCATTCTGGTCAATGTCACCAATGACGGAGACGTCAACTGGAGCTGGGTCGATATAAGAGCCTCAGTTCTCTACGGGGGCAACACAA
>JALTMZ010000234.1 GCA_027001105.1 Thermococcus sp. | reverse complement strand
AAAGGAATTTGCTCAGAAGGTTTTCAAAACAACTGACCCCAATCATCCCGGCGTTGCTAAGGTCTATGGAATGGGCAAATACTTAGTCGGCGGCGAGATCGAGCTTTTGAACGAGCTGCCAAATCCATTTGCTAAATACACACTGAGGCCTGTTGAGACAAGAGTTTTATTCAAAGAAAGGGGATGGAAAACTGTGGTTGCCTTTCAGACGAGGAACGTTCCTCATATGGGGCATGAATACGTTCAAAAAGCTGCGCTGACTTTCGTCGATGGTTTATTCATAAACCCTGTCTTAGGAAAGAAGAAGAAAGGGGACTACAAAGATGAGGTAATCATCAAAGCCTATGAGGTTCTGTTCAAGCACTACTATCCAAAGGATACAGCTACACTCGCAACCGTCAGGTATGAAATGAGATATGCTGGGCCAAGAGAGGCAATACACCATGCGATCATGAGGAAGAACTTTGGAGCAACTCACTTCATAGTTGGAAGAGACCATGCAGGTGTTGGTGACTACTATGGGCCATATGAGGCATGGGATCTGTTCGATGAGTTTCCGGATTTAGGCATAACTCCAATGTTCATTAGGGAGGCATTTTACTGCAGAAAATGCGGTGGAATGGTCAACGCAAAAATATGCCCCCACGACGAAGAGTTCCACGTGAGGATAAGCGGAACAAAGCTCAGGAAGATGATAATGAGCGGTGAAAAGCCTCCTGAATACATGATGAGACCAGAAGTTTATGAAGTGATAAGGAGCTTTGAAAATCCATTCGTGGAGTGATCTAAATGTTAATAATCCACCACTGGGACACCGACGGCATAACCTCAGCAGCTTTAGTTGCTAAAGCTCTTGACTTAGAGGAGTTTGAAAATTTGAGTCCTCCCATTGGGGAGTTCAGGTTTGATGAAAGGATCAGAAATGCTATTGAAAAAGCTGACAAGATTTACATACTCGACCTGAACCTTCCAAACGAAGTTGAAGGAATCAGCAAGGAGACGGTCTTCATCGACCACCACATACAGCCCAAAATTGAAAATCCAAAAGTTAAGCAGATAAACCCAGCTTTGAACGGAGAATATGCTCCCTCAGCCTCTTTTGTTGTTTCTCAATATTTTGGCATTTGGAATGAATGGACTGCCTTGGGAGCTTTGGGCGACATAGGCAAGAAGGCACTTGAAATCCCCAAGATTAGAGAGCTCTTAACAGGATTAACTGATGATGAAGCCCTTAGATTGGTTCAGCTCATTGATTCAAACTATGTGGTTATGGATAGGGAAGGCGTGGAAAAAGCTGTGGAGGTTCTCCTAACACATAGCCTGAAAGAGCTTTTGGAGTATGAGCCTTGGGTTAAGAAAGCTGAGGCAATTGAAAGGACAATTAATGATGCAATTGGCAGTTTAGAGCTTAGAGATGGATTTGCATTTATAACCTTTGAGAGTCCCTTCAATGTGATCTCCAAAGTCGCAAGGAAAGCTGTCTGGGAGCTTGGATATAGGGGAGCGGTGGTAGTGAACAGAGACTTTCATGGAAAAGCCCAGATATACTTTAGAATTTCTCCCAAGCTCGTTGAAAAAATAGATATGGGTGGAATAATTTTTGCTTTAAAGGAGAGTGGATTTAACGCTGGCGGAAAGAGGGAAGTTTTAGGGTGTATATGTGAAAAATCTAAAGTTGATGAGGTTTTAGAGATAATTAACGCTCATCTGAGGTGATTGGGATGAATGAGGAAATTAGAGAAAATTTAGAGAATGTTAAGAGGGTCTTTGTGATTGGTCTTGATTCAGCTCCTCCTGAGCTTTTATTTAACAGATTTTTGGATGATCTGCCCAACATAAAGTGGCTTGTAGAGAGATCAATTTACGGCCCAATGCAGAGCACAATTCCGGCAATTACAATCCCGGCTTGGATGGTGATGGCAACTGGGAAAACCCCCGGCGAGCTTGGCTTGTATGGTTTTAGGCATAGGAAAAAGGGAACTTACAATGATATCTGGATTGCCCACAGCTTGATGGTCAAGGAGAAAGCAGTTTGGCACTACATAGCTGAAAAGGGTAAAAAATCAGTTTTGGTTGGGATTCCACCGAGTTATCCTCCAAAGCCAATCAACGGCTGGCTTGTGAGCTGTTTTATTACACCAGACGCTTCTGTTGACTATACATATCCAAAAGAGCTTAAGAGTGAAATCGAACGCTTAGTTGGTGAATATATCTTTGATGTCGTCTTTAGAAAAGAGAACAGGGATGAGGTTAAAGAGCAGCTCTGGGAGATGACAGAAAAGCGGTTTGAGGTGATTAGATACCT
>JALTMZ010000233.1 GCA_027001105.1 Thermococcus sp. | reverse complement strand
TTTGTTTTTGTAAATTGCTTCAATAATGGCATCAGCAACTTTTTCTGCTGGGATTGCTCCCTTTGGTACTCTCTTCCAGAAAGGGGTAGCAACTTGTTTTGGGTAAATCCGGATGACACTAATACCTCTATTTTTAAGCTCTTTTTCAAGATTTATTGCAAGATAGTGGAGGGCTGCCTTTGATGCACCATAAGACGGTAAATCCACAGAATTTATGAAAGCAGCGCCGCTAATTACAAAAACTACTTTCCCACCTTTTGAGATCATGTCCAGAAGCTCCTTTGTAAGCACAATTGGGGCTATTACATTTACCTTGAAAAGTTTCTTGAGTTCTTCCTCATCCTGCTCAAGGAGAGGTTTAGCTATAGCAAAGCCCGCGTTGTTAATAAGAAGGTCAAGCCTTCCAATACTCCTTTGTTCCAGCGCCTTTCTAATCCTTTTTGCCGCTCCCTTTTCACTTAGATCCATAATAATGTAGTCAAAATTTTCGAGTGAGCTAAGCTCTCTCAGGGCTTTTTCATTCCTGCCAACTCCAATAACAAAATAACCATGCTCAATCAATCTTTTTACAATTAACTTTCCAATTCCCCCGGAAGCTCCAGTAACAAGTGCATTTTTCATAAATCTCACCCAAGTAAGAATTAGAAAAGAGAAGTCAAAAAGCTTGGCTTAGCTTCAAGCCAAGCTTATCCCAGCCTGCTCAAGGGCAGCTTTGACTTCTTCGTCGCTTGCTCCTCTTTGGATGTTGATCTTCTCCGGAAGCGGCTCAATGTGCTTTATGTTCATCCTTCTTCTCTTAACCTTGTTTAAACCGGCTCCAGTAACGAGGACAAAGTTCTTGTCAATTATATCAACTACAACAACCTTTTGTCCAGCTCTTCTTCCGGCAATAACAACCGCTATTCTCCCTATATCAATTGCTGGCATTCATCCCACCTCCTCATTTTTTCTTTCTAAACCCCGTGTCGCCATCGGGGTACAGGTGGTCGATGGCGGCCTTCACAATAGCAAAGACCCCATCGGGCGACCATTTTGAAGTGTTTATGACTAAATCATAAATCGAAAGGTCGTTGATGTCAATACCATAAAGGTTTAAATATCTTTTCCTATTTTGTTTCTCTCTCTCAGCAATCTGCATGAATGCCTCTTCAACACTAATACCCTCTCTCCTTGCAACCCTTTCCGCCCTAACTTTTATTGGGGCATCAAGCCATATTTTGAGGTCAGCATTCCTAACCATCCATCCAGCCAAACGACCCTCAATCACGACGTTGCACTCTTTTGCAGCCTCAACTTGCCTCCGATCTACTTCTCTGTCGATTTCTGGGTGGAGCTCAGCGTATTTTTGAAACTCTTGCAGGGTCATACCCATTTCCCTTGCCATCTGTCTGAAAATTAAGCCGGCATATATGTGCTTAAATCCGTAATGCCTGGCGATGTTCCTGCAGAGCGTCGTTGTGCCTGAACCAGCTAAACCGCTTACTGTTATCACTAAGCAGCCTTTTGGCATTTCAACCACTTATAAAAGTTTTAAAAAATCAGGAAATTTGAGCTCTAACCTGAGCCTTCATAACCTTGCGCATGCAGCTTGGACAGAGGTGTGGCATTGGTCTCTCTGGTCTCTTCTTGGTCTTTGGCAACTTCCTCAGTTCACTTGGTCTTCCCCTTGGGATGCCGTTAAGAGGTCTTCCACACATTGCACAGTGGGCTATCTTTGGCTTCCTTCTCTCAAAGTGTATGACAGTCCTTCCTCCAGGGGTTCTAACGTATTTCCTCCTCCATGACCTTGATCTATATATTGGTTTCATTTTCTCCACCTCGCTTAGCATTTTTGTTCAGCATTTTTAAACTTAACTAAGCCATGTCAAGCAGCTTTCTTAAAACCTGTCCTACTACCATTGAAGTCAGGATGTACCATCCAATGTAGCCGAGCTCATTTGCATGGAGAGCCGATGATTTGTGGAAAAAGTCAGCCAGGAAAAAGTTGAATGGCAGTTTTACGACAACAACTTCGGTGTACCATCTTCTCATCCATCCAAAGAATATCCAGAATATCGGCATTGTCACGAGCATTGGTTTAAAGAACGTATCCTTCATAACCTCATTCTGGAGCTTTAAAAGCTCCATCTGTTTCTGCTGAAGTTTTCTGAGTTTCTTTTCATCTCCCGACTTCTTTGCTTCATTCCATTCCTTTTGGAACTCTTTGCTGAGTTTCTGAAGTCTCTTCATCTTCTCTTGGTCAACTAAGAAATAATTTACTAACGTAAAGAATGCGCCCAAGAGTATTCCTGAAATTGTCACTACCCATAATGGATGAGTTGAGACCAGCAACGGTCCAAATACCTTATCCAGTACAGCATATATAGGCTCAAGCATATTCCTCCACCGCCAAATCAAGTATTTTTACCAGCTCATTAACAGCTTCTTCAAGACCTTTATCTTCATGGTTCTCAATTATCTTTATAAGTGCATTGGAATGCATTGCATAGCTTATCGCAGCAGCCCTATTTAAATCTTGATGTCTTTGAATCTGCTCCTCAGTTTCAACATCTCTATCTCTCTTGAGATCCCTCAATCTTCTTCCGAGGATCTCGCTTGGAGTTGCTTCTATTATTACAATGAAAGTCGGGTTTATTGTCTCAATAACTTTCCGGGGAAATCCAAGCAGATAGCCAAGAGGGGTTCTGATTGTTGCATGAGTATCCAACAAAACGGGTTCTTTTTTTGCTATCTCTGCAATTTTTTCTGCTACTTTCTGCTGAAGGATTCTCTGCTTTGGCAAATCCAGTTTTCTCATCTCATCCCTGTGCTTAACCCAGCCCAACTTTACAGCTTCCTCAAACATTAAGTCTCCAAAGTTGATGAGCCTGAATTTAGCCCGGGTTCTTCTTAAAGCTAATCTTGTAATGGTGCTCTTACCCACCCCAGGAATACCAGTTATCATGACCACAAATGGCATCGATATCACCCTAATGAATCTGAGATTAAGCTCAATGAAATTTGCTGTCAAAGGGATAAAAGAAGTGGGGGTTTAAAGATTTTTTGGAAAAAGAAATGTCAACCAAAGAACCTGCGCAACATTGGGAACATTTCGCTTACTTGCTCTCTGGCTATCTCTTCATAGAACCTATAGAGTATACCAACAGTCAGCAGTATTCCAGTCCCAGTCCCCAATGCCCCAAGGAAATCTGCCAGTATTGCAACTACTGCCAATGTAAATGAACCCCAGAAGGTAACATATGGGATGTACCTCTGGAGAACCCTCTCCAGTATTCTTGGATCTCTCCTGAATCCGGGGATCTGAAGCCCTGCTCTTTGAAGTTGTCTCGCTATACTTTTTGCATCCAATCCAGTTAGCTCAACCCACAAGAAGCCGAACATCAGTGAGAACAAAATCGTCATGATAGCATATATCAATGCCCTCACTGGATCAGCCGTAACGTGGAAAATATCCCTTGGAGGAATTGTATACCTGACAAATCCCGAAATCGCTGCACCTGTTTCTGGGTCAAACTGCCCCAAAATTGGATATCCAATTCTTTGCAGTAATCTCGCCCAGAGCTGGATATTTGCATAAAGTGCAAAAGTCAAGATAATTGGAATGTTTGAAACGTACATGAACCTGATTGGATATCTTCCCCTAACCGTGACTCTTCCGTAGCTGAGTGGAATTTCAACACGCATGCTTTCTAAGTAAACCACTATGAGGAAGACAACAAATGTTGCAAGTACATTGCTCATGTCTGGTAGGTTCCCTCTATAAAATCCACCTGTCAAATCACCATTGATTAAATGCTGGATAAACGCAGGAATCGCACCAATTATAGCAGGTTTTCCAGTGAGGGGATCAATCACTTGAGTTGTGGTTAGTGGGTTGAATGCTCTTGTAATTATTGTCTGGGAAACACCAGCCGCAATAAAAAGGCTTATACCACTACCAATTCCCCATTTGCTCACAAGTTCATCCATTATGATGAGCAGTATTCCACCCATAGCGAGCTGCAACATCAGGAGTACTTTAATGCTTAATGCTGGATTCCCAAAGGCGCCGGCAAATACATAGATGGCTGCCTCAAAGAAGCACATGAACACTGCGAATACTCTCTGCAGTGCCTGATAAAACCTTCTATCCTCATGATCAGATAAATCAAGCTTAATAATTTCAGAACCGACTAAAAGCTGCATGATAATTCCGGCTGTGACTATAGGTCCAATACCCAGAGTGAGAATGCTTCCACTTCTACCCGCAAGAACAACTCTCAAAGTTTGAAAATAATCCTGAACAGTTGGAGGCATGCCAAATAGGGGTATTTCTGAGAGTATGAAATACAACAACAACACAATACCTGTCCAGGCAAACTTTTCTTTCAGGGGGACATGTCGTTTTGGTCTTTCGATTTCTGGAAACCATCTTTCCAATGCATATACTACATCTCTTACGCCCATGATTAACACCTGCCAAAAGTTAAAATAAAAAGATCAAGCAAGGACAGCCTCTCCCCCTGCTTCTCTAATCTTTTCCTGAGCCTTGGGGGAGAATGCATAAGCTTTAATGACCAGAGGCTTTGTAAGCTTTCCGGTTCCTAAGACTTTGTCGGCGAACTGGGTTGTGTCAACGATGATCTTTCCATTCTCTTCATATGCAACTCCCATCTGCATGAGCTCGTCCAAGTGCTCATCAATGAACTTCAAGTTAACAGCAACAATTTCTCTCTGGACAGCTTTTGGTCTGTGGAATCCTCTCTTACCAAGGTGGTCAGGCATGTACTTAATAACCCAAGTCCACTTTGTCTTCTTCCTCTTCCCAGTTCCTGCCATTCCTCTACCGCCTTTGTGACCTCCGCCCCTGTGCTTCTTCTTGCATCCCCAGCCATGAGTGTGGGAACCACGAAGCTTTCTCACTTTCTTCCTTCTCCTAATCATCACAAGCACCTCACAGCATTCTTTCTATAAGCTCATTAATCTTCTCGCCTCTGTAGCCCAAAGCTCCTCCCTCTTTGAATGTCCTCTTCTTGCTTCCCTTGAAGCCACCCCTCGGTGGGTGGAGCCTAAAGACTGGCTTAAGATTTGGCAGGTCACTGAGCTTCATTTCTCCATTAATGACTTTTTCTGCGAACTCTTCAATTGTCATTCCAAGCTTCTCCTGAACGTATTCATCTGTAACCCTCTTGTTCCCGATTAATCTGCCCCTCTTCCTTATGAGCTTTGCAAGTGTTTCTGCGTTAATTTCGCCCCATGTAATGTAGTCCTTTGCCTTCTGAATCATTCCCTTGTAGCTTGGCGTGTCATCAACTATAACGAGATGATTGACCTTATGAAGTCTGAGCATCGCAAGTGTATCCTTCACTGGTTTCTTAACTCCAACCCTTCCTCTAACCCTAATTATTGCTATTTTTGCCATCTTTGCTCACCTCACAGTTCAAAGCTCTGGGGCATCTCCCTACCAACGACTATACCGTACTTCTCAATCATATCTGGTTTAATGGCGACCCTGTTAGTGTTGTAGAGTGCATCGAACACTGCCTTTGCGAAGTTAACTGTTGTTCTTGTTTCACCAAAGCTCTGGCTCCAGACGTCTTTAACTCCCGCCAATGTTAGTATCTTCTTGCCCACATCACCTATAACGAGACCAAGACCTCTTGGTCCAGGCATGAGCTTAACCCTAACGCTTCCCTCTTTCCCTTCAACTGCAAATGGAACTGAGTGCGGTCTCCTGCATCTGCACTCCCATGAACCGCAACCTCTCTTAATCTCAATGATGTTCATCTTGGCGTAGTTTATCGCTTTTCTAATTGCAATTCCCACTTCCTTTCCGTGACCAATGCCCAACCCAACATATCCATCTCTGTTGCCAACTGCTGCCAAAACCCTGAACCTTACCCTTCTACCGCTGTCAGTCATTCTAACTGTCAGGGCAATGTCAAGAACTTGCTGGTTTTCCCTTGCATTGACCTCTGGGAGGAGGACATCGACGATCTCTGGCTCCTTAATCTGGTACCCCTTTCTGAATACTTCATGAATGTCGGTAATTTGTCCTTCTTTAACGAGCATGCCCAACTTAGTCCTGGGCTGCCACTCCTCCAATACCCTTTGAGCGTATTCCCTCCAGTCTTGGCTCATTCTCTCGCCTCCTCAAACTTTTCGATTATTCTCGCTTTGACCTCATCAAAGTGCTCTGGGAGCTTTTCAGGTTCGAGACCTTTAAGGAGGTAACCGCCAAACTGTCTCCTATACCTCTCTTCATCTTCCTCTTTGAGCATCTTAGCGTATTCGGCTATATGTTCTCCCCTAATCCTATAATCGTCTGGGTAAATTTCCTCGCTGTGTGGAACGTTTAAACCAGCGTCAACTGCACCTTTGAGGACTGCAAAGATGCTTGAACCTCTTGTTGGTGGATGTAAGCCTATATCAAGGATGGCTTCGCTTATGCCTTTCTGCAACGCCTTGTAGCCGATGAGCAGACCAAGCAGATAAGCACTTGGAGTGTTTCCACCGTGTCCCTTCCAGCCAAAGTCTCTCATCAACTCTCTTGTGTGAGCTGAAACCAAAGTTCTGTCTCCTTTTGGATCGTAAACAATGATTTGGGCAATGTGATGGTTTAAAGTCTTTCTAACAACTAACCTTGGCTTGCCCGACTTGAGTAAGGCTAAGCGCTTGTGATAGTTAGTTTTACCTTCTCTCCTTCTCCTGAATGGAACCCTATATCTTGGTCCGTGTGCCATTTATATCACCTCTTCAATATTCCCTTCTCCTCAAGGAACAGGTAGAGCTGGTGCTTGTTCTTGAACTGTCCACCTTTTGCTCTTATGTACAATCTCCTGTAGGTGTGAACATCTATCTTCTTCTCTGCCTTGAGCTTTCTAAGTTCTTTTCTCAATGCCCTGATGGTCATAATCCATCTCTCCTTTTTGCCCATTCTTGCTGTCTTCTTACCTTTTCTGCTTCCTGGCCCCCTGTGTCTTCCTTTCTTCCTTTGCTCATGCCTTATCTTAGCTCTGTAAGTGCTCTGTCCCTTGACTGGTTTTTTCTTAATAACCCCCTCCTTTATCAAACGCTTGATATCTTCCCTTGTGATTGCGGATTTGACATCCTCAATTCTCTCAGGGTCAATCCAAATTCTGTTCTCACCACATTTCAAAATCTCAGCAGCAATTCTTCTCTGCATTCTCATGATTATCACCCGTTGAGCACCTTAATACCCAGCTCTCTGGCTCTCTCAACTATCATAATCCTCTTTTTCTTTCCAACGGTTCTTGCAATCCTTGCCGCCTGTCTTGCTGGGTCAAGAGCCTCAAGCTCTCTGACGTTGTGAACTAACACTTCCTCATACCCACTTGGGTGTAATCCACGAACGGCTCTTGGTGAGCTCCATCCAATGCTCGGTGACCTTGGCTTGCCCTTCTTCTTGAGCCTCATCTTGCTGTCAATTCCCTTTGGTCTTCTCCACTTTGGATCGTTCTTGAACTTTGGAAAGCGCCACCACTCCTGCCTGAGGAACTTGGGCTTTTTCCTCTTGAGCTTTGCCCTAATTCTTAAGAGTCTCGCTTTCTCATTCATTTCTCACACCTCAGAACTTTATAGGCTTGCCAGCCTTCTCAACAATGTAAATTCCATCTTGGAACACTCTTCTATCCCACTTTGTAATTCTCGTTGCCTGCTCAATATTTGCGGCAGTTTGTCCCACTTTTTCTTTATCGATCCCTTCAACAATGATTTCCTGTCCTTGAACTTTGACCTTGACTCCCGGCAATATTTGAGCTATTCTTGGAGCTTTTTCACCAAGGAAGTTCTCGATGATAACTTTGTCTCCCTGAACCTTAACAGTGATCGGGAAGTGGCTGTAAACAACCTTAAGCTTGTATGTAAAGCCCTCTGTTACGCCCTTAATCATGTTGTTTATGTGAGCTTTGAATGTTCTTGCAATTGCTATGTCCTTCCTCCTTGGAAAGTCCTTGTAAATCACAACCTTACCGTCTTCCGTGAATATCTTGACTCCTGGATACTTCAGCTCTCTCTCAAGCTCTCCCTTTGGACCTTTTACTTTAACAACATTATTCTCAACAGTGACCTCAACTCCCTCTGGAATTTCAACTTCTTCCCTTACCCATGCGTCAATTGGCATCTCTCTCACCTCAGTAGACGTAGGCTATTAGCCTTCCACCAATTCCCTTATCTCTTGCCTCTTTGTGAGTCATTACACCTTGAGATGTTGAAACTATCAGTATTCCAAACTCGAATGCTGGAAGGAACCTCTTCTCCCAGTACTCATAGTCTCTGGCTTTGACGGGAAATCTTGGCTTTATTGCACCAGCCTTGTTTATCTTGCCTATGAGCTGAACTCTGTAAATTCCAGCCCTTCCATCGTCGATGAACTCAAATTCGCCAATGTAACCATTTTCCTGCATAACCCTCAAAACTTCCCCAATGAGCTTTGAGGCTGGCTTTATGTAAACCTCCTTTTTCCCAACCTTCTCACTGTTTGTGATATGAGATAGAGCATTTGCCAGCGGATCAAGCAAAGTCATTTTCTCTCACCTCACTCGTATTTCCTAAATCCTAACTTTGGAGCCATCTCTCTAAAGCAGTGCCTGCACAACATAAGCCCGCGGATTCTGATGATCGGCCCATACTGTCCGCAACGAATGCACCTTCTCGCACCCTTACCAAACCTTCTCGGTTTTCTCCTGTTGTAGTCTGCCTTCGCCATTAATCATCCCTCCACAATCTCAACGCCAAACTCCTCTTGCATGAAAACCATACCTTCTTCTTTTGTCAGTTTGTGTCTTGTGGGTATCTTTGTTCTCTTTCTCCTCCTTCTTGCAACCCTAAATCCTGGTCTTTCAAGGGTGACACAGACATCCATACCGAAGATACCGATCTCTGGGTCGTATTCAACTCCAGGAATGTTGATGTGCTCATCAATTCCAAAGCAGACGTTTCCGTGTTCATCAAAGCTTGATGCCTTGAGCTTATTGTCAACTGCCGCCAAAAGTCTCCTGAGCATTTCATAGGCTTTCTTTCCTCTGAGTGTAACTTTTACAGCTATTGGCTCTCCTCTTCTAATTCCAAAGTCCCTGTTTGTTTTCTTTGCCCTTCTCCTAATTGGCTTCTGCCCAACAAGTTGCTGGAGCATTGTCTCTGCTTTGGTTAACCTCTCTCCACTCTCGCCAACACCAATGTTGATTGTGACCTTAGCTATCCTAGGT
>JALTMZ010000232.1:6535-9214 GCA_027001105.1 Thermococcus sp. | reverse complement strand
GCAATATTTGGTAGGAGGTGCAAGCATGAAAAGACTGCTTGCACTACTTGTTGGATTGTTAATAGTAGGAACAACAGCAGGGATTGCAGGGGCTCAGCCAATAGGAAACAGACAGATCAAACCCCAAGATGCCGGAGGATACTGGACAGTATGGAAAGTGGAGAGTGTGAGCTATTTAGGCGAGTATTTTGATCCAAGCTTAACTTCGTGTGCCTCAACTGCCCCAGAGGGAGGAGTAGCAGGGGATTATGTTGTGTGTAGAAACACCGTAATCGTCTCAAATAGATATTATGGGGAGTTAAAAGTTTCCATTGATACATTAAGTGCTAGCGTGGGATTTGATGTCACACAAAGCTTCTCTCAAACAGCTGGCTATAATGCAATAGTTCAGTATGATGGACAATATGTAGAAATCTTCTATGGAAATGTTTATGATAAATACAAGGTTATTCAAAGATTGTATGAGCACATTGATGGAAGGGATTACCCAGTTTCATATGTTAATCCTGTACCAGTATATGCCCTGAAATGGAAGAGGTTTTACTACTATGTATATAGGAGAGATGGTGCTTCATGACCCATGCAAAATCAATTGTGCCTGTCTTTTTAACTCTTTTACTGATTTTTGCTTTATTCGCCTATTTTGAGCGGGGTAGAAGTACAGTTGTTTCAGGAGAACTTTTCATTTCTCAGTATCAGGGGTATGTTGCGGGGTATGTTAATGACACGGTGAGACTCGATATATACTGGATTAAAACGGGGAATAACAACTTTAATGGGGTTTTTGGTATTAGAAACCTTCCTTCATGTCTATCAGTGGATGGGATAACTTTAATGGAGACAGTGTATTTTGAGAATCCAAATATAAACGAGCGGACTATAAGTGTGCGTTTAAAGCTCAAAACTCCTGGCAGGTGTATTATGGATGATACATATCTAATTGTCCAAAGAGAAGACATCATCAAAAGGGTTCCTCTCGGAAGCATCACGTTCGAAATTTACCGGAAACCAGACTATCCGTCTCTTAAGATACCTAAGTACATAATTGGTTCAATAGGTCCGGAACCATCTCCACCCATGCTCCAATATACTCTTTATAATCCTTTCAATGACTCTGTCAAAATCCTTGATGTGGTTTTTGAAGTTCCGGGATTGAAGGTTCTGAAATTACAGGCTCCCGTAATCCCTCCTCAGGGAGAAGCAAATTTGACGATAATAACAGAAAATACGACGAAGATGGGAGAGCTGTATATAATCCGCCCTCTTATTGTTTATGAGGTTGGCAACCAGAAATATTTTATGCCTGCTGAAGCGTTCTACTATGCCACCATACTCAGTGAGAACAAACTTCTTTCAATATTCTCAGATGGTGAACACTGATTTATTATTTTGCGCTCAATTTTCATTAAGAAATTCTTCATGACTGGCTGGCTCAAAAATTCCAGAAAATAGTGAATAACAGGTGGATGAGAGATGAATAAGGAAAGTCGTTATCTAGCTCGCTTTCTTCACAATTTTTTAATTGGAATAGCTTCAGGAGAAGTACTTAGTTTGGTTTTTGGCACTGTCAATCCTCAATTTGGATTTAGATTCGCCCTGCTGTATTGGCTTATTATAAGTCCATACCTCTTGTACTTAATATAATAGAGAGAAGGATGCTCTTATTAAAAAGTATGGCTGGAAGGAGGGAAGAGTAGCTGCATTGAGATTGCTATTTACGAGGTATTTCATTGCTGGAATTGCTCCCACTGCTGCAACTGTGGAAAAATGCTTTGGTGAGAATATTCCTCTTCTGTTACTTTTGGGGCTTATCTGGGCAGTAATATATGCAAAAGTGCTTGCTGATGCTAATCGTCCTGAAGTTCCACATTACTGGGTAATGAAGCTTGTAGATGGATCAGTATAGCCTGTTTTGTGTCATAGATTCTATTGTAGGAGTTAAGTTTAATTATCCCCGAAACATACTCTAAATCATGAAGATTGAAGATGCAGTAAGGAAAATACTTGCCCTTGACAAAGAGGGAAAAGTCAAATTCATAATTCTGTATGGCTCTTATGCGAGGGGAGAAGCTCGAAAGGATAGCGATGTTGATTTATGCATTTATTATGACGGCACAAAGAGAGAGGCTTTTGAATTCAGAATGAAAATCCTTGGGGAACTTCCAGATAATTACGATGTGCAAATTTTCAACTTGTTGCCAATCTTTCTCAGAAGGGAATGCCTAAAGGGAGTTGTGCTGTTCTGTAGGGATTGGAGATTTTTGTATGACATCGCATACAAGACCATTGAAGAGTTCGAAGATTTTAAGCGGTATTACTATGACTACATTGGTTTGGAGGCGATAGAATGAGAGTTGAGATAATTAGGTCAAAAATCGCTGAAATTTTAGAGAGCATGAAGATCATTGAGGAATATCTACCAGACGATTTTGAAGAATTCAAAAAATTGGGAATAATTAAAGATGGGATATACAAGCGGACGGAGTTCGTCCTTCAGAATGTAATTGGTATATGCGCAATAATTAACTCAGATCTCAAGTTGAGTCTACCAGAAACGGAAGATGACATCTTTGAAAGCCTTGTTCAAGCTGGAATAATATCTGAAGAGTTGAAAAACAAGCTTAAGCTTATGAAAGGCTTCCGAAATATTCTTGTTCAGAGATATGGACGAATAAACGA
>JALTMZ010000232.1:0-6525 GCA_027001105.1 Thermococcus sp. | reverse complement strand
GTACAAGTTCATTGAAGTTATTGAAAAATTCTTGGAGGGTCAGAAATGAGGGTTCTCGCTTCAGCTCCGGCTAAAATTATCCTCTTCGGTGAGCACAGCGTCGTTTATGGAAAACCTGCCATAGCAGCCGCCATTGATTTGAGAACCTATGTCTGGGCTGAGTTCAACAAGAACGGAAGGATTAGGATTGAGGCAAAGGACATTAAAATCCCCGGGTTAACCGTGTCTTTTTCGGAAAGTGAAATTTACTTTGAAACCGACTACGGAAAGGCTGCTGAGGTTTTGAGCTACGTAAGAGAAGCAATAAACCTTGTAATGGAAGAAGCGGGACAAAAGAAGGGGATAACTGTTTCAATAACATCTCAAATCCCTGTTGGTGCCGGTTTGGGTTCATCAGCAGCCGTAGCAGTTGCAACAATTGGTGCAGTTTCAAAGCTTTTGGGCCTGGAACTCACAAAGGAAGAAGTTGCAAAGCTCGGACATAAAACTGAGCTTTTAGTCCAGGGAGCTTCGAGCGGAATTGACCCAACGGTTTCCGCAATTGGTGGCTTCCTCTACTATGAGAAGGGCACTTTTGAGGAGTTACCGGCAATAGAGCTGCCAATCGTTGTCGGATACACGGGTTCAAGCGGCAGCACGAAGGAGTTGGTTGCAAAAGTGAGAAGGAGCTTTGAAGAGATGCCCGATATTATCTCTCCAATTCTGAACTCAATGGGCAAGGTCGTTGAGAAAGCCAAGGAGGTTATTTTGGCGGATTATGATAAAGAAATTAAATTCCAGCTTCTTGGGCAACTCATGAACATAAATCATGGTTTGCTTGACGCTCTTGGAGTCTCAACAAAGAGCTTAAGTGATTTGGTGTATGCTTCGAGGGAGGCTGGCGCTTTAGGGGCAAAGATTACGGGTGCCGGTGGTGGAGGATGTATGTATGCCTTAGCTCCAGGCAAGCAAAGTGAAGTTGCTACAGCAATAAAGATTGCCGGTGGAATGCCCATGATAACTAAAATCAGCAGAGAGGGTCTTAGAATAGAGGAGGTTGAGGAATGATAATCATCAAACTTGGTGGAAGTGTAATAAGCGACAAAGAGAAAGAATACTCCTTCCACAAGCACATAGTGGAGCAGATAGCTGAAGAAATTGCTCAGTTTTATCCAGAGGAGGACTTCATATTGGTTCACGGTGGCGGGAGCTTTGGGCATCCAAATGCAAAGGCGTACAAAATCACTGAAGGTCTCAGAGAAGATGCTGATAGAAAAAGAATTGGCTTCTCAAAGACTCATCAAGCAATGCTCAGGCTTAATGGTTTGATAGTTCAAACCTTCTTAGAGAAAGGCTTGCCCGCTTATTCCGTGTCTTCCTCATCGATCTTTCTGATTGAAAATAAAGAGATAGTTTATGCTGAGCTTGAGATTTTGAGGAAGCTCCTCGAGCTTAAGTTTATCCCCATTCTGTTTGGGGACACGGCAATAGCTCTCGATAAGGGCATAGATATTCTTTCGGGAGATCAGATAGTAAGCTATCTCGCAAAGATGCTTAAGCCGAACAAAGTCATCTTTTTGATGGACGTTGATGGAATTTACAACAAGAATCCGAAAGAAAGAGATGCAAAGCTGATTGAAGAGCTCAATGTTGAAGAAATTAGACATTTGCTGGAAAGTTCAGAATCAGCTGGAATTGATGTAACTGGAGGAATTGGAAACAAGCTGAGAGAAGCTCTGAAGATAGCAGAGCACAGTGAAGTTTATTTCATAAATGGGAAAGTTGAGGGTAATCTCAGTAAGGCTATCGAAGGTCAAAGAGTTGGCACAAGGCTTAGAAAACTTGAACATCCAAAAATCTCTTAACCTATTCTTGCACTTTTCATTTAGGAGGTGCTTTTATGGACAAGGAGGAGCTCACGATAATCAGGAAGTTTGAACATATTGAGCACTGCCTAAAGCGGCAAGTTGAGGCTCATGTAACCAATCAATTCGAAAATATTCACTTTGTCCATACTTCTCTCCCAGAAATCGATAAAGATGAGATTGACTTGAGTGTTGAGTTTCTTGGAAGGAAATTTGACTATCCGATAATGATTGCTGGAATGACAGGTGGAACAAAGGGCTCTCAGCTCGCTGGAAAGATAAACAAAACCTTAGCCAAGGCTGCTCAAGAGTTAAATATTCCAATGGGAGTTGGAAGTCAGAGGGCAATGATTAGGAAGCCAGAAACTTGGGAGAGCTACTACGTTAGGGATGTCGCACCCGATATCTTTCTTGTTGGAAACTTAGGCGCTCCTCAATTCGCTGAGACTATGCCAAACCGTTATGGTATTAAAGAAGCACTAAAGGCTGTCGAGACGATTCAAGCCGATGCTTTAGCTATCCACATGAATCCCCTCCAAGAAAGCGTCCAGCCTGAGGGAGATACCCAATACAGGGGAGTTCTTAAAGCGTTGGCTGAACTTAAGAGCGAGTTCCCATACCCAATAATAGCCAAGGAAACAGGCGCTGGAGTTTCAATGGAAGCTGCAATAAAGCTTGAGAGCATTGGCATTGATGCCATTGATGTTGGTGGGCTTGGGGGCACGAGCTGGAGCGGCGTTGAGTATTACAGAGCAAAAGATGAGCGCAGCAAAATTTTGGCTTTGAAGTTCTGGGACTGGGGAATCCCCACAGCAATCAGTATTGCCGAGGTCAGATATGCAACTGACTTGCCGATAATAGCAACTGGCGGAATTAGAGACGGTATAATGATTGCAAAAGCCTTAGCTCTTGGAGCAAACTTGGCTGGAGTTGCCTTACCTTTGCTGAAACCAGCAGTTAAGGGTGATGTTGAAGGAGTGATTAAGATTCTCCAGAGGTACATTGATGAGCTCAGAAATGCCATGTTTCTTGTTGGAGCGAGAGATGTGGAAGAGCTTAGAAAAGTCCCGTTAGTGATTACAGGCTTTGCAAGGGAGTGGTTGGAGCAGAGAATTGACTTAGCTGAGTTTCTCATAGTAAGGCGGAGAAAAGCTTAGCTTTTTAAACCCTACTCTCAATTATTACTTAGCTTGACCTTATGCTCGTGAGAGCTTAGAGGTCAAACACGGGAGGAAAAGACATGATAACTATCTACACTTTAGGCGGTTATGAGGAAGTAGGTAAGAACATGACGGCTGTTGAGTACAACGGGGAAGTTGTGATAATCGACATGGGCATTCGCTTGGATAGGGTTCTTATTCATGAGGATGTTGAATTTCAGAAAATGCCTTCAAAGGAGCTGAGAAAAATAGGTGCAATTCCTGATGATACTCCAATTAGAAATAAGAAAGTCGTTGCAATTGCCTTTTCTCACGGACATCTCGACCATATCGGTGCGATAGCAAAATTGGCTCCTCACTATCCAGACGTTCCAATTTATGGAACTCCGTACACCATAAAGCTCGCAAAGAGCGAAGTTAAAAGTGAGCAATACTTTGAAGTCAAAAACCCGATGTATGAGACTCAATATGGTGAAATTGTCCAAGTTAGTGAAAATTTGGCAATTGAATTTGTTCAAATCACTCACTCAATTCCTCACTCTTCAATAGTTGTTGTCCACACTCCAGAAGGTGCTGTAGTTTATGCATGTGACTATAAATTTGACAACAACAGTCCTCTTGGGGAAAAGCCTGACTATAAGAGACTTAAAGAAATTGGCAAAGAGGGAGTTAAGGTTTTAATAGCAGAATCAACGCGTGTTGCTGAGCAGACAAAAACACCAAGTGAAGCGGTTGCAAAAATGCTCCTTGAAGACTTTTTCTACTATGACGGAATGGATGAAAAAGGGTTGATAGTGACAACTTTTGCTTCCCATATAGCCCGCCTTCAGGAGCTTATAGAGATAGCCAATAATATGGGACGGCAGGCAATTTTAGTTGGTCGTTCTTTGGCAAAGTACACCGGTATAGCTAAACAATTGGGGTTAATAAAAATGAAAGGGTCAAGAGTTCTCAGGAGTCCAAATGCAGTTCAAAAAGTTCTCAGAGAAGTTTCTCAGGCGAGAGAGAACTATCTCTTAATTGTGACTGGGCATCAAGGGGAACCAGGGGCGGTTTTAACGAGAATGGCAAATGGGGAGCTTTACAATATAGGGAAGGATGATACCGTTGTTTTCTCCGCGGGGGTTATTCCAAACCCTCTAAACATAGCTCAGAGGTATGCACTGGAGACTAAATTGAAGATGAAAGGTGTCAGAATGGTAAAAGATCTCCATGTATCAGGTCATGCCTCAAGAGAAGATCACCGTTATCTGATTAAGATGCTCAACCCTGAAAACATCGTTCCGGCTCATGGGGAGTTTAGAATGCTCACTCATTACGCTGAACTTGCAGAAGAGGAAGGATATCTAATTGGTAGAGATGTGTTTGTCTCAAGAAATGGATATAAGGTTGAAATTTCGAGGTGATACTATGAGCAAGTTTGACACACTCTTCAGGTCAATAAAAGAAAAAGCGAAGATTGTCGATGAAGTAATTTTTGAGCTTTTACCCGAAAAAGAGCCAGAAGAATTATATGAGGCAGCCAGACACTACCCATTAGCTGGAGGGAAAAGAGTTAGACCTTTCGTCGTTCTAACTGCTGCAGAAGCAGTTGGTGGAGACTGGAAAAAAGCCCTCTATCCAGCAGCGGCAATAGAAATTCTTCACACTTATACGTTAATTCATGACGACATCATGGATATGGATGAGACAAGGAGAGGCAGACCAACAGTCCACAAAGTATGGGGCATCAACATGGCAATCCTCGCTGGAGATTTAATGTACTCTGTTGTCTTTGATGCGGCAACAAAAGTTCCAGTCAGTTCAGAAAAGATCGTTGAAATTGTCAGGGCAATAGCAAGAGCGGGTATTGAGATATGTGAGGGCCAAGCTCTTGACCTTGAATTCGAGACAAGGGATATAGTCACAATTGAGGAGTATCTGAAGATGATTGACGGTAAAACTGCAGCCCTTTTTGATGCATCGGCAAAGATAGGCGGCATAATTGGAACAGACAACCAAGAGTACATACAAGCTCTGTCAAAGTATGGAAGAAACGTTGGGATGGCATTTCAGATTTGGGATGATGTCCTTGACTTGATTGCCGATGAGAAAAAGCTCGGAAAGCCCGTTGGGAGCGACATAAGGAAAGGCAAGAAGACGCTTATAGTTGCTCACTTCTTTCAGCATGCAAGCGAGGAAGATAAAGCTGAATTCTTGAAGGTCTTTGGTAAGTATGCAGGAGATGTTAAGGGTAAGGGCATAATCGAGGAGGACGTCAGAGAAGAAGTCAGGAAGGCGATTGAGCTGCTCAAGAAGTACGGAAGCATTGAATATGCCTCAAGATTTGCCAAGGATCTAGTAAAAGAAGCTAAAGAAGCCTTGAAAGTCCTTCCAGAAAGTGAAGCAAGGAAGAACCTTGAACTGCTCGCTGATTTCATAGTGGAGAGGGAGTATTAGTGGATTTTTCTTATTCCCTTCACTTGAATGAGTACAAAGGCAAGATAATTCCACTGGCTTTTTATTTATTTGCTTTAGCTTTGCTGCTCTATATCATTTTGAATTTTAGGGTTGAAGTTGTTGTGGAGAAGTGAATTAGTAGTGTGTTATTTAATATTGCATTATGAAAGACAAGGAAAGATAGGGATACAAAGCTCATTCTATATAAACCGCAGGCTTCATTGGCATTGCCTGTTTAGCTTTTCCGCCCTTGTCCTCCTCTGGATTGATGACAATCTCCAAGCCAAGCTCCTTCTCGATGAAGTCTTTTGCTTCTTTCAAGGCTTTCTCTTCGTCAATACGTTTTACCTCAAAAGCCCTCTCTTTAATCAGCTTGTTTACTAAGTTTGCAACTTCTTTGCCCTTCTTTCTCATCTCTGGATCTTTCATGACTTCGCTCATCACAGCCTTAAAGTCTCTCTTCTCTGCGACAATCTCAGCAACCTTCCACTTCCACTCTGGAGCTGTGTAGATGTAAGCTTTCTTTGCATCCTCAAGCTTTGCAACCCTTATGATTTCTTTGATGTCTTCAATTAGCGACTTAATGTAATTTTCTTCCAGCTCTATTGTCTCATTCCACCACTCTGGATTTGGCTCAGGCCACTTAGCCAAGCTGACAAATCCCTCTCCACCCAACTTTTCCCACAGCTCCTCACAGATATGCGGCGTAAACGGTGCCATCAAACGAACCCATACATCTGCCAGTGTTCTCAAGACATAGCGCTTAGCTTCGTCGTCTCTGCCTTCAGTTCTCCTCATGTACCATCTCAAGTCGTTCAATATGCTGTAGAAAGCCCACTGGACAGCAGTCCTCGTTCTGAACTCTTCCAAGGCTTTAGTTGCTCCTTCAATCGCTTTGTTTAATCTATGTAGCATCCACTTGTCAATGTCTCTCAGCCCAACTGGTTTTGCATCATATTCTGCAAATTCGCTTATCAGCTCATAGAATCTCTCCAGCTGTCCTCTTAGCTTTGATACCTCTTTGCTCCTCCAGTCAAAGTCGCTGTCATGCTCGGCCAAGCTCATTATATATAGTCTCACGA
>JALTMZ010000231.1:1091-2311 GCA_027001105.1 Thermococcus sp. | reverse complement strand
ACTCAAAATCTAAAAGATTAAATTAAGAACTAATTGGGAAAAGATGGCTGTATCTGAAGTCCATGATGCGTTTGTTTCTCTCGATGAGAAATTGGAATGATATTACCCCCTAAGAACCTGAGAATAAAAACCTTGAATTTTTTCCAGTTTTTCTGGTAGTTTAACTACTATGAGACTCGCTTGAAAACTCAATGTTCAAAAAAAGAAGATATAAAGAGTCAGATACCATCAACAATCTTCGAATAATACCTTAGCGCTTCTTTAACAAATTTTTCATCCAGTTTGCCCGCTGGAGATGGTGTTTCAAAAATTCTGGATGGAATCTTCAGATCTCCGACATCAAATCCCATTTTTTTCTTAAGCTTCAGTTTTTCTCTGTAAATTCTATCTCCTGTCTTTTTCAATTCATCTTGATCTGTCTCAATGCCCAGAGGTTCGAAAGCCCTTACAATAACCTCAGGCGTATATATGCCCCTTGCAAAGAAACACACAACAAGGCTTGATAACACCTGCCTCCACTTTTCTTCCTTTAAAAGAGCATCAACTGTCTCTCGAGGTGATAGCTCCTTAACTTTTTGATCCAGACTGTATCCTGCTCCATCAAGATGGCTGTGTCTCAGTCCTATCAGATAACCCACATATCCAGCGTATCCGGTATGATATCCGGGCATTTCGTTTTTACCAAATGCCAATGCAAACTCTTCTCCTCCATATACCTTTGAGGCCTCTTCAACCCCTCTTGCAAGAACTCTGTAAAATTCGTTGGGCTGTTCAACTATCAGATCAACCGCCCTGAGATAGCCTTCCACGTTTCCAAACTCAAGTCTTACCAGAGTTTCTTTTTCAGATAAAATACCCCTCATTAGTGCTTCGGTTGCCCATGCAAGACACACCCCGGTACTCATCGCATCCAGTCCATGACTCTCGACTCTGTGAATTAGCTTTAAAAGAGCATCCCTCTCACCAACACTGATCATCGAGCCAAGAGAATACAGCAACTCATAATCGTAGCTCACCATGAGGGTTTTGAAGAAATACTTCTCTTCTTCATAAGGCTCTCTGAGAACAGCTATATGGATGCACGCGGTTGGACAGTGATTGCATGCAACTCTCCTGCCAAGATTATGCTCCGCAAAAGCCTCTCCGCTTATATCCTCTGCTTTCTCAAATCTTCCGCTTTTCAAATTCATCGTTGGAAGAGCTCCCATCTCATTTAAGGG
>JALTMZ010000231.1:0-1081 GCA_027001105.1 Thermococcus sp. | reverse complement strand
AGTTTGACTCTCTCTTTGTAGACTTCTCTGTATTTTGTTCCATCTCTGGGAACATATTTCCTTCTCCCCATCACAACAAGACCTTTCAGTTTTTTACTACCAAAAACAGCTCCAAGTCCCATCCTGCCAAAATGCCTGTATGTTTCTGTCGTTACGCATGCATACCTAACAAGCTTTTCTCCGCCATCTCCTATTCGCATCACAGTTCTCATTCCCCTGCCTGACTCCCTCTCTGCGATTATTCTGCCGGTAACAATTGAATCTCTCACACCCCAGAGAACCCTTCCATCTCTGAAATGCACCTTTTCTCCATCTACAACGATATAAACTGGCTTTTTGCTCACCCCTTTTATAACAATCGCCCCATAGCCTGCATTTGCTATTGCCGAGGCAGTACGCCCACCTGCATGACTCTCTCCAAGATTTCCAGTAAGCGGGCTTTTAAACAGTGCAACCGTTTTTGATGCAAGAGGGTAAGCTGGAGTGAAAGGGCCGGTGGCAAAAACAATGACATTGCCTTCTCCAAGTGGATCTACATCAGGATCAAGTTCTTCCTTGAGAAGCTGGACACCTACCCCCGCACCCCCAATCCACTCCTCAAATAGATCCTTTCTGTCCTCTATTTCATATCTGTACTTAGAGAGATCTATTTTCAGGACATTTGTCCTCATAAAGACACCTCCCTGAATTCAAGAACTCCATGAGGGCAGAATTCAACACAGTAACCGCAGTGTATGCAGACCACGGGCTTTCCATCCTCTCTTCTGAAAATTGCTGATATGGTGCATGCGGTAATACAGTTTCCACATGCAATGCACAGATCTTCATCGAAAAGTACACCTCCACCCTTTCTCGATCTCATGGCATCTGTTGGACACACCTCACTGCATGGAGGATCCAAGCAAGCCCGACAGAATATCACTGTGGCACCTCTTTCAAACCCGCTTAAGCTCCTTGCCAGTATTCCAGAACTGTTTATTCCAATTTCAGGAGATTTTGAATTTTTCCTCGAACAGGCATACATACATAAACCACAACCCACACATTTTTCTCCATCTTTTATCTTGAGCCTCTTCATATC
>JALTMZ010000230.1 GCA_027001105.1 Thermococcus sp. | reverse complement strand
AATCTTCTTTTAAAGACGCCAATCCCATCTTACTTCACCATCTACATACGCTACCACATCGACAGCATGTCCTGTCAAGTGGCGAGACCTCATTGTCTTTGAAGCCCCTTTGGCGACGAGTTGTCGCTGTTTCTCGATACTCCTGCGGCCTTCTGTGATCTGAAACTCGACAGGAGAGCCTTTTGCAGCTTCCTTAATGAGACGTTGGAGCAGAGGATGAACTCCTTCCAGACGACTCAAGCTTCTCTTGTTCAGTTTCATTTCAGCCCAAACTCCTTCTTAAGCTCTTCGAAATTGATCTGGTCAAGAAATTCGAATGTCACCTTGTCCAGAATCTTGTCTCTGCCCATCATCATTCTATACGTCTTATCAGGTCTGATGAACTTCCTAGCTGGGTTGTTCTTGATATCTCTTGTCTCTGTAACCCTTGCTTCTATTTCCCCCGGACTGCGCCTGTATAACCTGTAGGCTAGGTCTGTAAATACACTTGAGTCCCCCCTTGCCAGCGCATCCAAGGCTTTCCATGCCTCTCTCTTGGTTGCTTGAGAAGTGATTGGAGACCCTACTATTTGTGGAAGTCTTTCCTCGACAAACGTAGGGTTCATGCCGTAAGGTCTGCCCTCAGCCCATTGAAAGACATGCTGAGCCTCATGAGCAGCGATCTTCTCTTGGGTTACTACGTTACCGTTGTCTTCCCTGAACTCAGCGCCTATGCCGATACGTCTCTCACCGCTGTAGAAGCCGCCGCCTTTACCTGCGACAAACACCGCCTCTACATCTGCGGCTATGGCTCCGCCTTGAACCTCGAACAACTCGTCGCTAAGGATAACCTTGTCAAGACTTTCACTACCACTCTTTCTGAGTTTCGACAGATCGACGGTTGCAGGGAACTCCATCACAAGAGAATCGGTGTCTGAGACGAGATCAACACCAGTCTCTCTGAATACCTTGTCCAAGTCCTTGCCCTCGTCAATCATGTCAAGGGCTTTTTGAGCCTTTTTGTAGGCTTTTGTTGCCTTTGAGCCTTTCAGGACTGCCTCAAGTCCGACAAGCATTACTTCCTCACAGAGTCAATAGTTTCCTTGGAGACCTTGAAGACACCTTGGTCAGTGAGAACAAAGTCACCCTCGTTCACAACACCCCTGCGAATAGCTTCTTCAAGCTCTGCGTCGGACGAAGGAACGAACACTTTGCCGGGATCGACACCATTCTCCTTGAGTGCGTCAATAATTTCCTTGTCCGCCTTTTCGGGGTTCAGCTTGGAAATTGAAGAAGGTTGTTGCTGTTGTTGTTCCTGTTGTTGGTCAGCAGGTAGTGTTCCTTCTATAGCACCAAACATATTTTTCACATCGGCGACAGTAACACCGTCCCTGACCTCAGTGTCGAGAGATTTACCAAGCTTGTTCGGTGCGTTTACTGCAAGCCAGATGTCAGCGGCGTCAGGATTATCAATACCCTTCTCCACGAACATTCTGTCCAGATAGTTTACAAGCTTGTTGACCGAAGGAGTATCGAGTTCGTTGCCGATCTTAGTCTTGAGACCTTCGGATCGGACAGGAATCATATTGTAGAAACCGTTAGTCTCAGCCTCAAGGTAGCGATAAAGATTGTTCTTTTCGAAGGTCTTCGGCTTGATCTTCCTGTCAATTTCAAAGATGAAGTTCTTCCTGTATGCTTCTACCTGCTGCTCGTTAGGCACTGTGACTTCGTTAAGCTTTTGAGAAAGCAGGTCATAGACCATAGGACTGGCTTCCTTGGCCGCATCAAGAAGCATGTTGATGTTGTCTATGGACTGTTGCATGTCCCTAGGGCCTTCCCTGAGTTCCTGATCAGTGTCAACATCAATCACCTGAGATGCAGTCCCCGGTGCACCGGTAAAGACAATCCTCCTGACGGACAGCTTGCCCTCGTCATTGACGTAAACAACAGTGTTTTCGGGAATCTGATTGTTGATGTTCTTGAACCAGTTGTTCCAGAATTGGTTGGATACGAACTCAGTAAAGGCCATCTTAGCCGCTGAAGAAGTCTGGTCGTCTCTCCTCATGACTTCCTTGATATTCGCGATGGACGTAGACGACAGAACTTCGCCAAGCATTTTTGGAGACATTGGCATGTTGGACTTCTTCAGGCCCTCGTTCATTTCAGACCAGCGACTAACAAGAGATACCATGCTATCCTTATCTTCTTTCAGTGGAGTATTCAAGGACTTTGCCACCAGAGAGACAGTGTCGGCAACAATCTTCTCAGGTGCCCCCTCCTCCATTGCCTTGTCCTCCATTTCAGCAAACGACTTCTCAGGAGACTTTACGTCTTTCATTGTAG
>JALTMZ010000229.1 GCA_027001105.1 Thermococcus sp. | reverse complement strand
AGGATGTCATGCCACGGCTTTTGTCCAGTGAGAATATACGTTCTGAATATCGTGTAGAATGCCCATGTTCTGATAATGTCCGTTCCCTGAGGTCTTAGAGCTGTTGGGAAGTTGTGCTTGAACCACTTCTCGTCTTTAGTCCACTTTGTAATAACAAGTGGAGTTATAGATGAATCAATCCAGCAGTCGAGGACGTCTCTAACTCCTTCTAAGTTGGTCGAGCCGCACTTCGGACACTTATCCACTGGTGGCTTATCAAATCTTGGGTCAACTGGCAAGTCCTCTTCTCTTGCTGGGATTATCTCACCACAGTCCTTACACACCCAGAATGGAATTGGAGTTCCAAACACTCTCTGTCTGCTGATAACCCAGTCCCAGTCCATGCTCTCCGCCCAGTCCTTGAGCCTTAGGAACATATCCTCCGGGAACCACCTTATCTGCCTCGCAACTTCCACAAGTTCCTCCGTGAACTCCTTCACCTTAATAAACCATTGCTTCTTGGGTAATAATTCAATTGGAGCCATACAGCTGCTTCTCTCTGTGTGTCTCAAAACGCGGTGCCTTATCTTCTCTTTTTTGTATAGCAAGCCCATCTCTTCCAAGTCCTTTGCAATTGCTTCCCTTGCTTCCTCTGTCTTCATGCCCTTGTATTTACCGGCAACTTCTGTCATCCTTCCATGTTCGTCAATCGCAATAATCACCGGTAAGTTGTAGCGCTTCTGCCACACTATGTCCTGCTCATCACCGTAAGTACAATTATAGACTGCTCCAGTTCCAAAGGTTGGATCAACATCCTCATCGGCTAAGATTGGAACTTCTCTCTCAAAGATTGGGAGTTTTACCTTCTTACCGACTAAATTCTTGTAGCGCTCATCTTCTGGGTGTACAAATACAGCTACACAAGCTGGCATAAGTTCTGGTCTTGTTGTTGCTATTGGAATGTAGCCGTTCCCATCAGCAAGCGGGAGCTTTATGTAGTAAAGGAAGCCGTCCTCTTCCACATAGCCTACTTCCGCTTTTGCCAGAGAAGTCCTACAGTTTGGACACCAGAACACAGGGTGCTCTGCTTGGTAAAGCAGACCTTTCTTGTAGAACTCAAGCAGAGATTTCTGCACTAATGCCTTGTATTCGTCATCCATCGTGTGATACTCTAAGTCCCAATCAGCAGAGTAACCAATTCTGATAAACTGGTTTCTCATTGCCTCAATAGCCTGCCATGTGCATTCGATACACTTCTGCAGAAACTTCTCTGGCTCGTCCTTGCTTATGCCGAACTCCTTCTCCACCTTGAGCTCCGTTGGGAGACCATGGTTATCAAAACCCTGTGGGAAAAGAACATTGTAGCCCCTCATTCTTTTATATCTCGCCACGATATCAATCCATGTGTGGCTTAACACGTGCCCTAAGTGAAGGGTTCCGCTTGTGAAAGGTGGTGGTGTATCAATTGCATATGGGGGCTTTTTCTCATCAAGCTCATACTTGTAAATCTTTTCATCCAACCAGAACTTCTGCCACTTGGTTTCAACTTCTTCGGGGTTATAATTCTTCGGCAGCATGTTATCAACCTCCCGAGCTTATATGGTGGGTTTGTTTAAAAAGCTTAATCTCCTCTTTTAAGCCAAGGATTTTCTTTGTAGAAAAGCGTTCTGATATCCTAAAACTCGTTGGATGGTGCCAACTAATGCTGTTCTTTTCAAAGATACTAAAAGTTTCAAAGAGTCTTTCGATGGACGATAGGCACCACCAAAGAATAAAGATGAACTCGGAGTTTAAAAAGTTTAAGGTGCTATTCCAACGAGCCAGTACCTTCTGTCGTTGGGACTTAGAGACCTCTTAAGATTCCCGTATATCCTCACGTCTTCAAAGTACCCTTTAGCTAAAAGCTTCATCTCCCTAACTGTATAGATGTTAAGCACATCGTGGACGAAAAACGCTTTAACTTCCCCATTGGGCTTGATTATCTGGACAAGCCTTTTAAAATGCAGTTTTTGGGTTGCTGGCTCAACTTCACGCCAGTCTGTTATTATTAGCTTTTCGTCACCAGCAGTTTCGTTCCATATTATTGGGCCGTCACTTCCGCCATAATACCAGCACGGAAAATCTGCAACAAATACTCCTCCTGGCTTTAATGCTTTAATTACAGAATTAAATAATTGTTTAATTGCATTTTCATCGAAGTACATGATGCTTGAAAAGAACATCGTCACTGCATCAAATTCATTTTCAAAGTGTATATCAAGAGCATCGCCATGGATGAACTTAATGTTAAGACCTTCTCTCTCAGCTTTCTTCTTAGCAACGGTCAACATTTCCTCATGAAGGTCAAGACCGGTAACTT
>JALTMZ010000228.1 GCA_027001105.1 Thermococcus sp. | reverse complement strand
TGGGGTTATTGGACAGAAATGCCCTTTAGGAAAAGGTTTTAATACCCCACAATTTTCTTTATATTAGGTGCCCATAGTGGACCCCAAAGCCTTTATCGAGATATTACGACCTCACAACTGTTTTATAGCAGGATTAGTTGGCATATTAGGCTCTGTTGTGGCATTAGGACATTTTCCTGAAATAAAAACAGCAGCGTTAATCTTTGCAGTTGTTTTTTTAGGATGCAGTGCTGGAAATACAATAAATGATTACTTCGACTATGAAATTGATAAAATCAACCGTCCTACAAGGCCCCTGCCAAGGGGGGCAATGTCGAGAAAGACCGCATTTTGGTATGCAATACTCTTATTTGTTGTTGGTCTTGTTCTGGCTTATCGGCTCAACATATATGCATTTCTTCTGGCAGTAGCGGCATACTCTGTTCTGTTTATCTACGCATGGAAACTTAAGCCATTGCCAATCATTGGAAATATAATGGTTGCAAGCCTAACCGGGGCAACACCTCTGTACGGTGCGATTGCAGTAGGCAAAATTGGGCTTGCAGGATATTTAGCATTGTGTGCATTTCTGGTGAACTTGGCAAGGGAGATTATGAAGGACATCGAGGACATCGAGGGAGACAAGGCAAAAGGTGCAAAAACTTTGCCAATTGTATGGGGGATAAAAAAATCAGCATATTTATCATCGTTGTTTGGAATTGCAACTGTAGTGGCATCATTTCTACCTGTAAAAGCAGGGATTGGGGTGGGGTATCTGCCAATGGTAATTGTAGATGGTCTAATTTTAGCTGCAGTTCTTGAGCTTTTGAGAAATTCAACTCCTGAGACGGCTGGAAAAGCACAGAAAAAATTAAAAGCCGCAATTTACCTTGCTGTGTTTAGCTTTTTGTTGGGTTCAATCACAACGGGGGTGAGATTGTGATTTTTGAAAATATCTTTAAGGAGAATCTTGAGAGAAATGAGCTGTGGCTCATAATTACTTTCAAAACTCCTTATGGTCCGGGAGAAACAATGAATCTCATGGTGAAGGAGCTTGAAAAGCTTGGATGGAAGATAAAATTCAAAGCTAACTGGTGGACTGCAGATGTCCCATATGGACTCATAAGGATTGATGCAACACACAATGGAAAGGAGAAGATAATTCTCGGAAAATGGATCCTCGGGGATAAGTGCAGGGTTATCAAAGTAGACAATGCAGGAATCGAAGCAGGAAAGGAGGAATTTTTCCGGATGGTTGACAGTATCACATCAACACTAATCTACGATCCTGTCATAAGAACCATGAGAGAGCAGTACTGAGCCTTTTTAATTTTTCATTTTTCACATTGAGAAAAGATAAATAAAAAGTATCATGCCAAAATCTTGTAGTAGCCAATTTCAGGTTCATAGATCTCTCCTTCTGCAAGAAGCTCTCTAAGAGCATCGTCAATGACGTCTGGTTCAAACTTCTCCTGCAGTTTTCTTTCTATGTACTTCCTTGAGACGGGTCTATCACCCTTTGATCTGAGTATTTCAAGTATAGCTTTTTTAGCTTCTTCAAGTGTTTCGTCAACTTTTTTCTCTTCTTCCTCAAATATTTCCTCCTCCAAGGCTTCCTCCGCCCTTTGCTCAATCATTATTGCATAGAGTTCATCGATGGTCTCAAGCAAATCTTCGCTTATCCCCTTGTTCTTTGCAATTACCTTTGCCTTAGCTGTTATACCATAAGTGTTGTAAATCTCAAATGCAATTTTGGCCTTCTTTATATGCTCCACCTTATCTTTCAGCGTCTCATAGCGGTGGAGTATCCACATATTCGGGTGAACCTTTGAAACTCCCTCAACCAAAATCTGCTTATCTCCCCTCCACTCTGCAATCTTCCCAATAATCTGCACTAAGTCGCCTTTCTTAACAAGCTTGGCAAACTTTGTATCGTCTCTGAATCCCAGAACCCATATTACACCAGTACCGTCATCAACCTGGAACTTTCCGTACGTTTCATCTTCCGCTATTACCGGATCTCTCACAACTGTTGCAACTATTTTAGCCCTGTAAACTTTTCTCGCATCTTTTGTGATCAGATAATTTGGCTCAAAGTCACCTTCACTTTTAACAAAAAATCCCTCAAGGATGTCCCTAATATAAACCCTTGTAGCGGGCAAGCGTTTCTTCATTCTGACCACCACGCCAATGCATTTTCAATTTTTGGTAGAACTTTTTTCTCAAGTTCTTGAATTTCCTCCAAGCTTTCCAAATCAGCATCGCTAAAGTCCTGGACAACCTCTGCATAGATGTGCATTTCCTCGTTTCTGATTATTCTGCCTATCACCCTAACAATCTGTCCAACTTTTGGAAGAACGTTCTCCTCTGTCTCAATTACAGCAACGCCAGTG
>JALTMZ010000227.1 GCA_027001105.1 Thermococcus sp. | reverse complement strand
GTAGCTTCTCAAAATTTGATATTTTGTTCCTGGATGTTTCTCCTCCATCTCATTCAACCAGTCTCTTATTTCCGCTCTAAATGCTTCAACAGCATATGGACATTCGCTGAAATCAACCTCAATGTTGTTGAGAACAGCATAAAGAACTATTTCCTTCTCTGGCACCTCTCTTAGGGGCTTAATTCTCGGGACTAAGTCTTTGTGGATGACCTCATAGTACGGCCCTGTCCTTCCCAATCTTGCAATATCTCCACGCATTATGTTCATCAGAAACACTTGTGCTTCATCATCTAAATTTAAGCCAATAGCCAATTTATCTGCTTGAACATCTTGGGCCGCGTAGTTGAGCAGCCATCTCCTCCATACCCCACAATAAGAACAGGCCCCAACCCTCTCGCCTCTCTCAAAGCTCCCCATGATTTGGACTGTCTCATCAAGGGTGAAGCCGATATATTCCTTGAAGGAATAGATGTGGTGCTCTATTCCCAAAAGCTCTGCATTTTTCTTTGCTATCTCAACACTTGGTGGTCTATAACCTTCAATTCCTTCATCTATTGTTATGGCAACAATTTCAAAAGGGAACTTCTTCCTAAGCTTGGTTAAAAGATGCAGGAGAACAACGCTATCCTTTCCGCCACTTACCCCAACGGCTATTCTCTCACCGCGCTTAATCATTTTATACTTTCTCACAGTCTGCTTTACTTTTTTCTCAACCATTTCGTTGAAGTGTTTGTGACAGTAATATTTGCCCTCGTATCGGGCGTGATAAACAGCTTCTCTCCCACATTTTGAGCACTTCATGACCTCACCTAACTTTCAGAAGGAGCTTGATTTTAAAAGAGTTTGGGCTGATTACCAACGAATTATCATGTTCATGAACATTCATAGTCGAAACTTTTTTATTGAATTACGCTCTTTATAAAACGGGGGTATAGGCTATGGAAATTCTTAAAACTGGTGTTAAAAGGCTCGATGATGCAATTGGTGGGGGTATTTTGGAGGACAGTGTGATGCTCATCATATACGATACATACTCTCTTGGCTGGACATTGGGAGCCAAAATTCTTCAAAATAGAATTGCAGAAGGAGATTTTGGTGTGATAATAAATTCTGTTCTTCCATTGTCTTCTCTCTCAATGGAGTTTAAGATTGCAAATTTCGACATTTATGAAACTGCTCATAATAGGGATTTGGGTATAATAGATATATTTGCTTCTTTCAATAAGATACAGTACACTGAATCATTTGTCTATTATACAGATATGGATACCTCCACGTTTCTTCCAAAGTTCATGACAATGTACCGGAGAATGCTCAGTGAAATGATCAAGGATAGACGTCCTGTTGGTCTTGTAGTTACAATGGACGGCCTTGCTTTTCTGCTTGGGGAGGAGCAATATATAAGGACACTCCAGAGAAATGCGGCTATAAAGGAAACTGCAAGAATCAAAGAAAGCAGGAAAAGACCTCTGAACATATTCTTGGTAAACAGAGATAGGGTTTCAAAAAGGTTCATTTCATGGCTTGCACTTTACAGTCAATATATCATTGAGTTCTATTCTTTAGAAGAGGGAAATGAAGAGAAAATGATCGTTAGGAAATCACCTCTTCCCGAATTTGAACCCAAAACATATAAATTTAGACTGAAGAAGGGTGAAGTGTTGATACTTTAAATTTCAGCTGATTTCTCCGTTTTTCTGATCTTCAATGCCAATTTTACAGCATCTCTTGGATTGTTTACAAAATGGACTTTTACATTTCTTTTATGGTCAAAATAACCATCTTTGGCTAATAATTCAAGCCTATCACTTGCGTATCCGGTATCTGTAACGATGATAAGTGGAATGCCGTAGTCATACGCCATTAATGCTTCTACCATTGTGCCGATACCGCCTCCCAAAACCACCAAAACATCTGCAGAGTTTATCATTATGGCACTTCTCTCTGCAAAATCCATTCCAGTTTTTATCCTTATTGTGTTGAACTCATTGCCCTCTTGCCTCTCTGGAAGTATTCCAATCACGATCCCTCCGGCTTTCCTGAATTCCTCACTGACGATTTTCATAATTCCGCCTCTGCCTCCAGTTAATAAGACTACCTCATCTTTGTACTTCCCAAGCTCTCTTGCAAACTCTCTCGCCTTTCTCTCTGCCTTTTCCAATGGTTTCTCATCACTTGAACCTGCTATTGCTATTTGGATCATGCAATCACCCTATTAAGTTCCTTATGGCTGGAATTAGGTTTATTGCAAGCAGCAAAACTCCAATGCCAATGAAAGCAAAGCTTATTGGCTTTGCGACCTTCTCAGGGAGATATTCTTTTAGCGTTTCATCGAGCATTCTACCGCCATCAAGAGGTATTAATGGGAAGAGGTTCATCAGACCGATTCCGAGGTTTAGGATGTAAATCCAATACAAGGCAAATGCTAATGGAAGAATGACGTTTTCATACCCTATTGTGGATATCACATATTGGGACGGATAAACTCCCAGATATCCCTTTCCAGGGTTGTTTGGGTTTTCTCCGAGAGGCAATTTAACAGTAATTTTCTCACCATTTCGCAAGACTTCTATTGCTATAATCTGCCCCGGTTTTGTTGTGTTCATGAAGTTTAAGAAATCTTCAATGGTCTTTATTTGATGTCCGTTTATTCCAATTATTATATCCCCTTCGTGGAGATAGTTTATGGCTGGGCCCTTTGGATCAAATTGTACTATTTCAACACCTGCAGGCTGAAGAACTGGGGCTAAGGCATAATTAAGGAGCATAAGAGCAAGCAGAGCAGTAACAATGTTAGCCATTGAACCAGCCGCATAAACTCTTAGTCTTTTAACAAGGGGTACCTTTTTTAGTTCCTCTTCATCAGGCTCAACAAAAGCTCCAGGGATTACAAAGAACAGAACAAGTCCAACAGACTTTAAGGGCAGATCTTCGGCTCTCGCAACAACTCCATGACTCAGTTCATGGACAACCATTACAACAATCAGACCAATCAAACCATACCACAACGGTATTGTAACACCGGGAATTACGAGCTGAACTCCAGCAACTTGGGCTTTAGCTCTTATTGCAATAAGGGCGGATTTTATTAGCATATAGAAGACAAACGCCATCCCTCCAAATCCTACGATAATCCCAATTGTTCCATAAGCTTTCCAGAAACGCTTGTACTTCAGAGCAATCTTATCTATGAATCCAAGAAGCTTTTTTGTACGCCACATTATCACAAACATATCAACCGCTAAGCCTTCCTCCTCTTCCTCTTTTCTTCCAAAGAGGGCATAAAGAATTCCCCAGAATGCAAGGATGATAATAAGGACTGTCCAAAGATTCATTTTTAACACCTCTCTAACACACTCCCCTGTTCCCTTTATAAAGTTTAGGAGAGCCTAACTCTTGATGATTTTCCCTTCTTTTGCACTCTCTAATGCCATTATTGCCACTTTCAATGCATGTAAACCATCGTTTCCAGAAACAATTGGCTCAACGCCTTTTTCAATGCACTCAACAAAATGCTCTATCTCATTCTTCAAAGGCTCTCTTTTCTGGATTTTTGCTTTCCTAACCCATTCATGATTATACAAGGTTAGCTCTTGATTAATGTAATCAAGCTCTGCAATTCCCTCTGTTCCTACAACACTAAGCTTCCTAACTTTATGGGGAGTCAGCCAGTTTGTCTCAACAACTCCAGTTGCTGATTCAAAGGTTAACACTATCACAGCATAATCTTCCAGCTCGAGAGGATTTTTAGCACTTCCAGCTTTTGCGTAAACTTCCTTAACCTGTTCTCTCAATAAAAAGCTCATGACATCAATATCATGAACCGCCAAGTCTACTATCACACCAACGTCTTTAATTTGCGGAGGAAAAGGTCCGACCCGCTTTGCTGTTAGAGTTACAATCTCTCCAAGGATCCTGTCTCTCAAAATTTCCCTCAATTTAAGCACAGCTGGATTAAACCTCTCAATGTGCCCGACCATTAAGATTATATTCCTTTTTTTTGCTGCTCTAATAATTTCCTCTGCACTCTTAATGCTCTCTGCTATAGGTTTTTCAATCAGGATATTAACATCATTCTCAATAAAATCTAAGGCAACTTGCCTGTGGAGAGAAGTAGGAACTGCAATGCTTACAGCATCAACTTCACCCATCAGCTCCCTATAATCTTGAAATGCCCTAACTCTGTACTGTCCTGCAATTTCTTTTGCCCTTTTAAAATTTGCATCTGCGACCCCTATGAACTCAACTTTTCCCTCTTCTGCTAATTCACTATAAACCCTTGCATGGTGTCTTCCCATATTGCCAACTCCCACAACGCCAACGCGAATCATTTTAACCACCTTAAAAGTGAAATTAAGAGGAAAGTTCTTTGAGGGTTTGAATTATATAAGCGATATCTTCCCTGCTTACAGCTGGGTGTACTGGGAGGCTTAAGACTTTCATTGAAGCTTCAACAGCATTTGGACAGCAGTCCTTTGGGTAGCCGAGCTTTTGGTACAATGGCTGCCAATGGATGGGCATTGGATAGTGAATTCCTGTTCCAATTCCTCTTTCTCTAAGATTTTCAGCTAATTCTTCCCTACTCAGTGGAAAATCATCTTCGACTCTAATAACATACTGGTGGAACACATGCCTAACTCTGGGATCAACGTATGGTGGCGTTAACCCCTTAATCTTGCTTATTCCATCAGTTAAGAGCTTGGCATTCTCAATTCTCTTAGTATTCCACTTGTCGAGCTTTTTGAGCTGAGCTCTTCCAATCGCGGCAGCAATATTGGTCATCTTGTAGTTATAGCCGAGCTCTTCATGGTAATATTTCTTTGTTTGTCCGTGATTTATCAAAAGCTTGGCTCTCCTCGCTATTTCGTCATCGTTGGTGACAATCATTCCGCCTTCTCCGGTGGTCATGTTCTTTGTTGGGTAGAAGCTGAAGGCTGCAATGTCACCAAAAGTTCCAACTTTTTGACCTTCAAATTCAGCGCCATGAGCTTGAGCACAATCCTCAATGAGGTAAAGCTTGTAATCCTCGGCAATTTCTTTGAAAGCCTTTATATCAGCCGGCTGCCCGTAGAGGTGAACCACGAGAATTGCCCTCGTCTTGTTGTTAATTTTCTCCAAAACATCATTAGGGTCGAGGTTGAATGTTTTTGGATCAATGTCAGCAAAAACAGGCTTTGCTCCCTGGAAGAGTATTGAGTTGGCAGAGGCAATGAAAGTAAAAGGTGTAGTTATGACCTCGTCCCCTTCTTTAATTTTTAGGGCTTTTAAGGCAATATCTAAAGCGGCTGTTCCATTACAAACTGCTATTCCATGCTTGGCTCCTAAATACTCGGCAAATTCTTTTTCAAAGGCTTTTACGATGTCTCCATGGGCAAGCATTCCGCTTTTTAAAACTTCAACAACAGCGTTTATCTCCTCATCTCCGATTAAGGGTTTGGCTATTGGGATTTGCCTCATTTTAATCGCCTCATAAGTCTTTTTCTTTCAGGTATCGTTCGTAATCTTCTTTCTTTATTTTAACTTCTCTCCCGCAGTGGGAACATTTGAAGATTATGTGATTTTCATCTTCACTAATTTTCTCTTTTAATTTTCTGCCACAATAGCAGACGAAGCCTTTCAATCTTGCGGGATTGCCGTAAACCAAGCCGAAGGGTGGAACGTCTTTAGTAACAACGGCTCCCGCTCCCACCATGGCGTATTCGCCGATTGTTACTCCGCAAACTATTGTCGCGTGGGCCCCAATGCTTGCTCCCTTCTTAACCAAAGTGGGTACAAGTTCCCAATCCTCGTTGAAGGCTCTTGGGTAAAGGTCGTTTGTGAAGGTCATGTGTGGGCCGAGGAAGACGTCATCTTCAACTTTTACCCCACGATAAACGCTTACTCCATTCTGGATTTTTACATTGTTTCCGATTTCTACCCCAACGTCAATGTAAACGTCTTTTCCAATGTTGCAGTTTTTCCCGATTTTAGCGCCTTTCCTTATGTGTGCAAAATGCCAAATCCTTGTCCCCTCACCAATTTCAACTTCATCCTCAACAACAGCCGTCGGATGAACGAAATACTTTTGAGACACTTTGAACACCACAAGGTATTGGTGACCTAAATTATAAAAGCATTGTTAAGCTAACTCATGTGAGGTATAACCTATGGATGCAAAAGCAGACCTCATAATATTTTCTCAAGCGTTTCCTCCAGAAAAAGGAGGTAACGCGTCAAGAATGGGGGATTTATACAAATATCTCACCAAATTTGGAGTCAAAGTTATTGTTGTTTCTGCAGTTGAAACTTATCCATTTGGAGCATTTTCTCGAGAATTCAGAGCAATTAAAAAAGATGGCGATATTATTCGGCTGTTTACGTATCAACCGATTAAAAAAGATGCTTCACGCATTGAGCGAACTTTATATTACACTATTTTTCCAGTTTTGGCGAGCATGTGGCTGGTTTTCAATAGGAAATCTTCAGATGTTATTTTAGTAACTTCACCACCACCTCAAATGTACTTGATCGCTCTCATTGGTAAACTCATGAGAAAGAAAGTTATCGTCGACATTAGAGACTTGTTTTTGGATGTCAGCGTTAATTTAGGCTTCATAAAAAAAGGGAGCTTAATTGAGAGGATTTTTAGATTTTTGGAATCAAAAGCTCTCCAAAAGGCAGATGCTGTAACTCTTGTTACTCCAAAGATAAGACGCCAATTAGTTAAGGAATATGGAATAAATCCTATCAAATGTTATGTAGTTCCTAATGGTGTAGATTTAGAGACATTTAAGTGCGGCAAATCAAAAAGAAAACTTCAAATGGTTTACACTGGCTACTTTGGACATGCCCAGGATTTTGACACATTTTTGAAGGGATATGCACTCTTAAGAGAAAATGAAAGAATACCTCTGATTTTGGCAGGTGGAGGAGAAACACTTGAAGATGTGCTGAAAAACGCTGAGAAGCTCGGAATTGCTAAATGGATAAAATATGTTGGGATGCTGTCTAGGAAAGAAGTTGTTAAGTTGCTGTGTTCTTCTTCCATTGGAGTTGCCCCAATAAAAGCCGATGAAAGTCTGAAATATGCAATTCCATCAAAAATCTATGAGTATTTAGCATGTGGTTTGCCATTCATTGGGGTAGGTATTGGAGAGATAGATAGGATTGCAGAGGAAAGCAGAGCGGGATGTGTGGGAAAAACTCCAGAAGAAGTTGCTGAGTGCATCAGAAACCTTTTAAGATTAAATCTTAAAAAGCTGAGGGTTCGAGCTCTTAGATATGTTGTGAGATTCAGCAGAGAAAACTCTGCTAAAAGGTTTATAGGAGTCTTACAAGGAATGTATAGGAGGAGTAACAATGAGGAGTATGAGAACTAAGAGATACATCTTAGTAACTCCAGCAAAAAATGAAGAAGAAACATTACCTTTACTTGCTAAGAGTGTTATTAATCAAAGCATTAAGCCAAGCTTGTGGGTTATTGTGAATGACAACAGTGTTGATAAAACTGAAACGATTATTAGGGAACTGTCTAAAAAACACAGTTGGATTATAGGTCACAATCTTAAAGATAAAGTCTTTGAGTATGATCCTACATACAGGTATTCTGTTGTTGTTAGGGAGGGATTTAGAGTTGCTAGAAAAATTGCCCATGAAGTGGGGGTTCCTTATGGGTTTATTGGACTTGTAGATGCGGATTTTATTCTAGAACGAAGATTTTTTGAAAAAATTCTAAATGAATTTCAAAATGACTCACAATTGGGTATTGCTAGTGGGGGAGTTTATGTGTTAAGTGGAAAAAAATTAGTTTGGGAACGTACTAATCCAAAATTTGCCAGAGGGAGCCCACGTGTTTTTAGAAGGGAGTGTTTTAATGATATTGGAGGATATAAGCGATTTTATTCTCCTGATGTTCTTTCAAATTATATGGCTAGGATAAAAGGCTGGAATGTAGGACAGGTTGTTAATGCTATCGCGGTTCAAATGAGACCAACACAGGGGAGATATGGATATTATAAGTCCTCTATAAAACGGGGATATGTCAACTATTATTTAGGAACACCACTATCTTCAATTTTGCTGTGGGTTCTGTATATGGGAATATTTGATAGTTTAGCCAAAGCTTCGGGATTTCTACGAGGATATTTAGAGAAAGTGGAGAAAAAAGAAAATAAACTTGACAACCGGTGGATAGTAGAATTCGTAAAAAAAGATATGAATGTAGTGAACAATATCCAAAAAATACTGCAAATGGCTAAAATTTAATCTTTGGAGATTTACTAACAACTAATTTAAACAAATCCTGAGGCTTCTCGATGAGTTCACCAGTATTACTGCTAAAGAAGCCATGATCTGAATGGTTACCTCCCCTAGGATCATCAGGAATCGGCTCCATTCCATGGTCGGAGATAATGTAGAGCACATCGTTTTCATTAAGTCTCTCTGAGACTTTTTTAACAAGTTTGTTTAAATCAAAGTAAATGTTCATAAGTTTTAGCTTTTTCTTTATCAGAAAGTGGGATATCTCATCAAGGAATGGAGTATACCAGAATATTAACTCATAGTCTTCATTAAGTGCTTTGAATAGAGCTTTCTTGTCCTGTTCATAAGTTTTCATTGCATATTCTACAAGGGGCTTCAGATTCCCCTTAATGGCCTCAGTCATTGCTGCCTTTATTTCAGGCGTTGAAACATTTCTTCCGTAGGAAGGAACGCCGTTAGTCCATGTTCTTTCAAAGTAGTCAAAGATAGTCTTGTACTTCTTTGTCCTCAGTAGGTAATCGTAAGTAGTTTTGAAAGGATCCGGAACAAGCAATTTTGTTATAGTATCTCCAAGCCTTCTTCGTATTGTAAGAGGAAGTATTTTAGCTCCAAGTTTAGTATACCATGGTGTTTTTACTTGGGTGATGTTCCCTTTGTTGGCAATGAATCTCATTCTTTTTATAAAAGGTTGTTCTATTTCCTGGATTTTTTTTCCTGTGAGCATAGAAGCCCAGATTGGTGGAGTAACTATAACTTCAAAGTCAGATAAATTCGTTTTTACGTGACTTGTCTGTTTTAAATATTTGAGATCCCATTCTTCAACAAGATTATATTCCAAACCGTCAATTCCCAATATGATTATTCTCCTTTTCATTTTATTCCCCGCTATCTTTTTGATGCTGTGATAATAAAGTTTTTGTACAATTAGCATGTTTATGGGTAGGGATGATTATGGTCGATCTTAGCGACGTGGGTGTGATTATAAAAACATTCAATAGACCCGATAAATTGGAATTGGTATTGAGTTCTTTAATTGGAAAAGGGTTTGGAGAAATCATAGTTGCAGATGATGGTGAGCAAAGTATAGAAGAACGTCGTAAAGAAATGGTTAAAATAGGTGGAACTTATACAGAAAAGTCTAAAGTTGCCCTAAGAAATATCAGAAAAGATGGTATGGATTCTATCAAAAAAGCTGAAAAAGATGGCGATAT
>JALTMZ010000226.1 GCA_027001105.1 Thermococcus sp. | reverse complement strand
GTTGAAGAGCTGTCTCATGCTCTTAGCTGATAAAACACCAGTCTGCTCAAATGCTGCCTCATAAATTGCGTAACTTCCTGCAAGTGAGCCAGTATGGGAAGCAGCCGCCTTAGCCCCAGCTTCAGTCCTCCCAGCCTTTAAAACTATTACAGGCTTGGCTTTGGTTGTTTCCTTTGCGATTTTGAAGAATTTCCTGCCGTCCTTAACACCTTCAAGATAAGCAGTTATGACTTTTGTCTTGGGATCATCCTTTAAATAGCCCATAAAGTCGCTCTCATCTAAATCAGCCATGTTCCCCAAGCTGATGAACTTGCTCATTCCCACATTGTGCTTTGCAGCCCAGTCAAGAATCGCAGCCCCAAAAGCACCGCTTTGGCTCATAAAAGCAATACCACCAAATTTTGGTCTTGCCTGTCTTTCTGGCGGGTTAAAGTTGCAGTCAAATCCATTCTCAAGGTTTGTAACACCGAGACAGTTTGGGCCCACTACACGGATACCCCATTTTCTTGCCCTTTTTACAAGCTCTTCCTCCAGATCAGCTCTCCCAGCTTCTTTAAATCCAGCTGAGATAACTATTGCACCCTTGACTCCTTTTTGCCCACACTCATCTATGACATCAGGGACGAACTTGGCTGGGACAGCTATGACAGCAACATCAACTTCATCTGGAATCTCAAGAATACTTCTGTAGACCTTGAACTTTCGGCCATTAACTTCAATTTCTCCACCCTTAATGTTGACAGCATAAATCTTTCCATTGAACTGCCGTGTTACTGACTTCATTATCGCATTTCCTATCTTGCCTGGAACATGTGATGCTCCTATCACAGCAACACTCTTGGGATAAAATAGAAATTCTAAGTTCATTTTTCCACCTCCGTTCTGCTTTCTCTCACTTCAAATTTAAATTTTACCTAAGTCAAAAAATAGTCTTTAGTGGTTAGCAAACTCGGTAGATGCGAAAACCCGAAAAGGTTATATTGCAGAAACGTTCAAATAAAAATTAAAACGTTAAAATTAGGTGATGGGAAATGAGCAGAAAAGTCAAAGTGATTACCGACCCGAAGGTCATCAAGCTTATGCTTGAAGACACAAGAAGAAAAATACTCCAGCTCTTAAGGAACAGGGAAATGACGATTTCCCAGCTTTCTGAAATTCTCGGCAAAACGCCCCAAACCGTTTATCACCATATAGAAAAACTTAAAGAAGCGGGGTTGGTCGAGGTTAAAAGAACTGAAATGAAGGGGAACCTCGTTGAAAAGTATTACGGCAGAACTGCAGATGCTTTTTACATAAACCTCTACCTTGGGGATGAAGAGCTGAGGTATTTCGCAAGATCGAGATTAAAAACAAAGCTTGACATATTCAAAGCTCTTGGGTACAAATTCGATGAAGAAGAGCTGCTCAACATAATGGACAGGATACTTGAGAAGGAACATGAATACAAAATGAAAATCTCCAAGGAAATTGAAGAAAACGAAGAGTTACTTAAGGACTTTTCAAATGAAGACATAATCCATGCCATTGAATGGCTCAGCATGGCGGAGATAGGAAGAGATGAAGAAGCATTAAAGTTGCTGAAAAAACTTGGGGAAATCCTTAAAAAGTGAATACTTGAGGTGAGAAGGGGAAGAGAAAATGGCAAGAGGTATCAGGCTTCTCGTCCTTGATGTGCTTAAACCACATCAACCCATGGTTACGGAATTGGCTTTGGGACTGAGCGAAATTCGTGGAGTTGAAGGGGTTAACATAACACTCGTAGAAATTGACAAAGAAACGGAGAACATAAAAATAACGATAGTTGGCGATAACTTAGACTACGACGAAATAGTCAGGACAATAGAGGAATTTGGTGGCGTTGTGCACAGCATCGACATGGTCGCTGCAGGAAAAAGGATAATTGAAGAAAGTGAAACTCCACAAGACAAATTAGACGAATTTTAGTGATGACTATGAGGGAAGTTCTCATAATAACAGAAATAGACAAAATGAAAGTACTTGCAGAGCCCACCCGTTTTAAAATTCTTGAGCTTCTGAGAAGACATCCAATGAGCATCGCTGAGCTGAGTTCGTTTTTAAAAAAAGATCGATCGACAGTATACAGACACATCAAAGTTCTTGAAAATGCGGGCTTTGTTGAAGAAATAGGACAGGAGGGAAACGAAAGAATTTATGCCCGAACAGCAAGACTCTTCCTTCTCAAAGTTGAGCCAGATGAGAGCATCGAAGAATTTAGAAAGCAGTATCTTCGGATAGAAGCATCAAGGCTCATGGAAATTCTCAAAAAATCCGGGATCAAGGTAAAGAATGAAGATGAGTTTCTCAGATTAACCGCACAGATTTTAAAAGAGATAGAGGACAACTCAAGACCGATTATTCAAAAAGTTTCTCA
>JALTMZ010000225.1 GCA_027001105.1 Thermococcus sp. | reverse complement strand
AAAGGATAAAGCTTTAATACAGTTTTTTCAACTTTTCAAACATGAAAGAGAAACCAAAAACTTTGCCTCCAACGCTTCGCGACAAGCACCGCTACATTGCTTTTCAGGTAATTGGGGAAAGAAACTTCAAAAAAGATGAAATTAAAAAAGCAATTTGGGATGCCTCCCTAAGGGTTCTTGGAGAATTAGGAACCGCAAGGGCAAAACCTTGGTTCATTAAGTTTAACGAAAAAACTCAAACTGGAATCCTTAGATGCGATAGAAAGCATGTGGAAGAAGTTCGTTTTGTTTTAGCTATGCTAACTGAAATTAATGGATCAAAGGCTATAATAAGGACACTTGGGGTTTCTGGGACGATAAAACGTTTGAGACTGAAGTTTTTGGAGGAATTTGGATGGTAAAGCAACAAAGGGGAAGGTCCTTTCCTTTTGTCCTTATAGAAAAGCTTAATTATCAACTCCGATAACTTATCAATCGGAGAGTATATAAAGCAAGGAACGCAAGTTTAACTTAATCAAAAGTTACGATAACTCATGAGGTGATGTAAAATGGCGTTTGTACCACCACAAGCCGGGTATGATAGGGCTATAACTGTTTTCAGCCCTGATGGAAGGCTTTTCCAAGTACAATACGCAAGAGAAGCAGTGAAGAGAGGTGCAACAGCTGTAGGGGTAAAATGCAAAGAGGGGGTAGTTTTAGCCGTGGAAAAAAGGGTAACAAGCAGGTTAATTGAGCCAGAAAGTTATGAAAAGATTTTCCAAATTGACGACCACATAGCGGCTGCATCAAGCGGTATAATAGCGGATGCAAGGGTTTTGGTTGATAGAGCACGTTTAGAGGCTCAGATTTATCGCCTAACATATGGTGAACCAGTTCCCCTCACCGTTTTGGTAAAGAAGATTTGTGACCTCAAGCAGATGCATACTCAGTATGGTGGTGTCAGGCCTTTTGGAGCCGCTCTTTTAATGGCAGGCGTTAATGAAAAGCCAGAACTCTTTGAAACGGATCCAAGCGGAGCATACTTTGAATGGAAGGCAGTGGCAATTGGCAGTGGAAGGAACACAGCTATGGCAATCTTTGAAGAGAAATACAGGGATGATATGACCCTTGAAGATGCAATAAAATTGGCAGTGTTAGCTTTGGCAAAAACAATGGAAGAACCTTCACCGGAAAACATAGAAGTTGCAGTGATCACAGTTGAGGAAAAGAGGTTCAAGAAGATAAGCAAAGAGAAAGTCGCAAAGTGTCTTGAGGAGGCAATAAAAGAGGCGGAAGAAGAGGAAGTTGCTGAGAAAGAAGAGGACTACACCGAATTAGACAGCAACTACTGAGGTGATGGCTATGCCAATAAGTGTTGATAAGGCAGTGATTGCGAGGTTAAAGACACATGGGGAAACATTTGAAATTCTGGTTGACCCTTATCTTGCCAGAGATTTCAAAGAGGGTAAAGATGTTCCAATAGAGGAAATTCTTGCCACTCCTTATGTTTTTAAAGATGCACATAAAGGAGATAAAGCAAGCGAGCATGAGATGGAAAAAATTTTTGGAACAAGTGACCCATACGAAGTTGCAAAGATTATTCTCAAGAAGGGAGAAGTTCAGCTCACAGCCCAGCAGAGAAGGGAGATGCTCGAAGAAAAGAAAAAGCAAATAGCTACAATAATTCACAGACACGCAGTTGATCCAAGGACTGGTTATCCTCATCCTGTTGATAGAATCTTGAGGGCTATGGAGGAGGCGGGAGTTAGGGTTGACGTATTTAAGGATGCCGAAGCCCAAGTTCCAGACGTCATAAAGGCTATTCGAAGGTTCTTGCCGCTTAAGATTGAGGTCAAGGTGATAGCTGTAAAGATACCTTCCGATTATGTAGGAAAAGCTTATGGGGAAGTTAGAAAGTTTGGAACTATTAAAAGAGAAGAATGGGCAAGCGACGGCTCATGGATGTTCCTCATTGAGATTCCAGGTGGAGTTGAAGAGGAATTTTATGAAAAACTTAACGCCCTTACAAAGGGCAATGTTGTAACTAAACTTATAGAGAGGAAGGGACTATGAGAAGGGTTTTTGTACAAAATAGAGAATTGGTGGTTCCAGGAACGCTGTTGGCACAGGGACCGTTCAAGAACGGCAGAGGGACTTTCAAGGAAGGAAACAGAATTTACTCAACGGTTGTTGGTCTTGTAGACATAAGAAATGACTTCATAAGGGTCATCCCGCTTGAAGGACCCTACATCCCAGAAGTTGGAGATAACGTCATTGGAAAAATTATTGATGTAAAATTCTCAAGCTGGACTGTAGACATTGGAGCACCTTATCAGGCGACACTGAGAATACAGGAAGCTGTTGAAGAAAAAATTGATATCATAAAAATAGATTTAAGGAAGATATATGATATTTTAGACATAATTTAT
>JALTMZ010000224.1 GCA_027001105.1 Thermococcus sp. | reverse complement strand
TCCCACAGCAGGATACCCCCTCTCCATGCCAACTCTTCTCTTCACAAAGCTTCCAATTAAATCACCAACAAGAGCTCCTAAAGAAAGGGCAAATCCTAATTTTAATGCCATAGCAAGAGAGCCGTAGAAATTTGGGGTTATGTAATATTGGATAATGCTTATAAAAATGCCCGTGAGTAGTCCTCCGAAGAACCCTCTCCAGGTTTTTCCATCTCCCAATAAACGCTTTCCATCAATGAACTCCTTACCAAAGTCCATTGGAGTCTTCCCTTTAAATATCACAGGGGATGCATTCGCGAAATATGCTGGAAGAATGTACCAAAGCGCTTCAAACAGTGGATTCATTCAATCACCTGCATGGTTTTCTCGTTTTCCTTTTTAAGCTCTTTCCTTTTCGAGTTCATGTAGGCAGAGGATTAATTTTTCGAGGAGCCTCTCTTCATCACTTCTTACGAGCAATTTTATAATTTTCTCTGTTATTTCATTTCTTTTAAGCATAAATTTCAGCTTTTCTCTTATTTTCTCGGCTTCTTCACTTTTGTCGTTCTTAATTTCTTCAAGAGCTTTTTGGACGTTCACCCTTGTTTGTCGAACATCTTCAAGAAGCTTGTTGTAATATGCAGCTTTTCTCCATTCTTTCAGATTCTTTATTGCTGTGAAGTATGCTTTTTTGTCTCCCGGCTTCTTAATCCTTGTGACTAAGCCAACGCTTTCAAGGAGCTTTAGGGCAGAACTTACATGAGAAATGGAGTATCCTGTCTTTTCCGCAATTTCTCCTAAGCTTAGCGGTTCATCTGCAAAGAACAAAACCCCATAGATGTACCCATAGAGCTCGCTTAGTCCAAACCTTCTTGCGGCGTTTGCAAAGTGATTCATCATAATCCTTCTTGCCTCCTCAATCCCCAATAGGATCACCTCGCACAGATTAGAGTTTCGGTATATAAAATGCCTTTATTCTCTTTTAAGATTTCGTTTCCAAGCTCGTTTAATCTTTGCAGATTTTCAACTTCCACTTTGGCGATGACGTCGTAGTTCCCATAAAGAGTGTACACCTCTTTAACCTCCGGAATTTTCTTGAGATTCTCTGCAACTTCATTCTCCTTCCCGTTTTGGGTTGTAATTAAGATAAAGGCAATCATCAATGATCACCAAAAGATTTTTAAATTTTCATACATATAAAACTTTCGGAAATTTCCGAAAGTTGGTGGGAGATATGCTCAAGAAACTTGCAAAAATAATAGTGGAATACAGAATTGCCTTTGGATTGGTGGCAATATTCCTCTTAGTTGTCTCCTTCTATGGCATAGCTCAGCTTAAATTTGAAACCAATCTGGCAAATCAGCTTCCAGAAAATTTGCCGGCTGTTCAAGATTATTTCACTGTTCAGAATGAGTTTCAAAGCAATGAGGTTTTGATAGTTGTTGTCAAGATTAAGGATATTGAAGAAGGGGGAGTTTATGATATTAGGGATCCCCAAGTTATCCAGGGAATCTATGATCTTGAGCAGAAATTAAGGCAGCATGAGTATATAACCAACACAATGAGCATTGCTGATGTTTACATAAATGTTCTTGGAAGGTTGCCGAAGAATATGGAGGAATCCAAATTCGTTCTTAATATGCTCCCTGAAGGAGTTAGAAATCAGCTTATAAGCTCAGACTACACCACTACTCTGATAATCGCTACAATGAACAGGGAGAAGAATACTCAAGCTTTAGTTAGGGTTTACAATGAAATCCAAAATGATATTGATAGTGTTAAATTTCCCCAGAATGTTGAGGTTGTCCAGACTGGAACGGTTGGGATACTGTATAAATTCCTCCTATTCATGCAGCATGATATGTATTTGACTATGGCGATAGCATTCCTCTTTGTTGCTTCCTTACTCCTCTATTTCTACCGTTCTCCTGTAAAAGCTGTTATTCCGTTAATACCTCTGATATTTGGGGTTATAATGACCCTTGGATTCATGGGAATTTTGGGAATCCCCCTTGATATTGAAACCACAACTGTCGGGGCAATGCTGGTTGGTATGGGTATCGATTACGGAGTTCATGTAACAAACAGGTATTATGAAGAAAGAAAAAAAGGGAGGAGTATAGAGGAAGCGGCGGAAGAGTCTATAGCTGAGACCGGCAAAGCCCTACTTGGGGCGGCACTTACAACAATAGCCGGTTTCTCTGCTCTCAGTATTTCAGTTCTTCCGGGACTCAGGAGACTCAGCTTAGCCCTTATTATGGGTCTTGGGCTTGCGGCCCTTAATGCCGTGGTTATAACTCCTGCAATCGTAATCCTTGAAGAGGACTTGAGAAAACTGATTACCGGACACTATGAAATACCAGAAACAAGATCCCACTCTGGATTCATAGCAAAGGTCTTTGAGCTGATGGGAAAGACAGTTAGAGACAATC
>JALTMZ010000223.1:7594-9519 GCA_027001105.1 Thermococcus sp. | reverse complement strand
ACAACTTTTTCTATATTGCCTTGCGCTGCAGCCTCAGCTGAGAGCCTCTGAATCTCTGCTTGAGTTCTCAGCATCGGTATTACTTCCCTTGTAAGCTTAACCTTCAAAGGCTTGATTCCCTTGGGGGAAACTTCAGCCGGCACTTCTACTACAGTTCCATCCGGTAAATCAATGTAGCCCTTATTAGGAACATTTATAGCCTCCTGAAGCTTTTTGTTGCCTTCAAGCCCTTCAACGATATTCATTGCAATATCTGGGAACTTAATGAACTTGTTAAATGCAAACTTGGGAACAAGGCCCTTGAGGAACAGCCGCAAAAGCTTTCTAACGTCCTCTCCCTCTTTTTTCGTCCGCTCGATCCACTTCAAGCCTTTCTTCTCTTCTGGAATTAAGTCCCATGCAAAGCTGAGATATTCTCCAATGTGATTGTCACTTGGAGAGGGGAACAAGCCAAAAGCTCTGTACAAGAGCTGGGACAAAGGCTCAAACTTTGGATTCTTCTCTAATGCGGAATTAAGCTCTTCATAACTTTCTTTCCCATCTATGTAGAGTTCCTTGATCCATGTGAAGTGATTCAGACCAGCAGCAATGAAAGTTATCTGATTTTCTTTAACCCTTAGCAAGGGAGCTAATGTTTCTTTCCTCTCAAGATAGCCCGTGCACAGCCCATATACATGCTTAAGCTTGGTGTAGTTTAAGACAGCATACGTAACTCTTGGCTCGGGATTTGAATATATGAAAACACGAGCATCACTGTTTATGTCCTCAATCTTTTTTGCAACATCCAAGACTAAGGGAACAACCCGTAAGGTATGGCTTAAACCACCGATGCCGCCGTTCTCCCCTAAGACCTGCTTTATGCCGTATTTATGAGGAACCTCAAAATCCAGCCTCCAGCGCTTGTAGCGCTCTTTTTCAACAGATATGACTGCATAATCAATACCAAAATTCTCAAGTTCTCGGATGTCTTGGAAAGCCCAAATTTTCAGCTCCTTCTTAAAAACATTGCCAATTTTTCTTCCTATAGCTTCAATAAATTCAAGTCGCTCTTTGTCAATATCAATGAGATAAATCTCTGCTTTGCTCAAAATTTCGCTGTTCGCTATTGTATAGAGGGCTAAAGGAGTAAAGATGCTCCCAGCACCTATAAAAGCTATTCTCATCAAACCACCTCTGCAAAGGGAGTAACATGCAACAGCAGCTTTGGAAGAACTTTAATGCCCTCCCCGTACATAGCTCCAATTTTCTTTCCATAGAACATCCCAACAATTCTAATAAAGAGCTCCCATTGTTGCCAGTTACTCTCAAACTGACTTCTATGCTCTTTTAGAGCTCTGAGTTTTACATCAAAAACATCCGTCACATCCTCGATGTAGCTGGGTCTCGCAGTGTAGTATAAGGCAACCAGTGGAACTTCGTGAGGTGTCAAGCCTTTCTTAAGATCGTCTTTATTTATATAAGGAAATGGAGCAAAAAAGACAGCTTCCAAAGCCAGAATGCCAGCGTTTTTATGATCCGGATGTGCCTCATATGGGAGCCAAGGATCAGGGGCAAAGACAATATCGGGCTTCTCTTTGCGGATCACGCTTATTATTTTGTTTCTTACTTCAGGAGAGTAAGGAAGCTCTGTGTCTCTATAATCGAACCATATCAGCTTTTTAACCCCAATAACTTTTGCAGCTTTTTCCTGCTCCTTCTTTCTAATCTCAGCAAGCTCCTGAGGGGAAATGCTTAAATCCCTCGTCCCCATAGCCCCATCTGTCAGCGTTAAATACACAATTTCCTTTCCTTCCAAGAAAAGCTTAGCCAAAATTCCTCCAACTGCAAGCTCACAGTCGTCTGGATGTGGCTGGATGCATAAAATCTTTTTGACATTTTCGAAGGGATTATTCAAATCAACCCCAAGCATGTTCTGAAGTAAAAAC
>JALTMZ010000223.1:0-7584 GCA_027001105.1 Thermococcus sp. | reverse complement strand
CTCCCGAGCATCTGATTCAGCATTTCAAATGACATCATGATTCTTCCCTCCTCAAAATTTCTTCGGCTCTTTTCTTTAAAATCTCTTGAATCCTATCCCTGTCTTCCGGGTACTGCCTTCTAATCCACAGCCAGACCAAAGCACACGGAATCCAGAAGAGCGAGCCAATTATGAGGGCATATTCATAAGCTAAAGCATTCGAATAGCCAGCATTTCTGAGCATTTCTATCAGGAAACCCCCGAAAAGAGGACCAAGAGCTTTTCCAACGTTATCTATTATGTTGAAGACTCCGAAGACAGTGCCCCTGTCCTCGGGGAGGTTAACCTGAGAAATTATTGCCGTAACGTTCGGCCCAGCAAAGCTCACAAGCTGAAGAAAGAGAAGTGAATAAAGTGCAAGGGCAATCCAGCCTTTAATACTGAGCTGACTTGGAAGGGGATATATAATAATTCCTATCGCCGCAAGCATACCTAAGAATATTGCCAAGCCCGTTACAATCGCTCTGCCCCCTCTTATCTTTCCTTCAAAGTAATCCCCAACAAAACCGCCGATAAGAGTTCCTATAACTGTCGCAATCCCTAAAATTAGCAGAACAAATGTTGCTGTGTCTTTTGCCATTCCCCTCGTGACGATAAGGAATGAAACCAGCCAGTACATTAAAACACCCCATGGAACAGTTCCACTTAATCCCTGGAGAAATATCAGAAGATTCGTCTTTGTTTGGAACGACTTTTTAACAGCATCCCAGCTGAGCTTGTAAGTGTACTCGTAACCTTTTTCGAGAACCTCTTTCAGGACTTTTTCCCCTCCCCCTCTCTTAGGTTCTTCCGCTATCAGGTAAAACAAAGGTGCAAGGATAAAGTTTGGAACTGATGCTATTATAAACGGCGGTCTCCAGCTCGCTATTAGTCCGGCAATTATCATTCCAAAGAGCGTTCCAAATCCAAAAGCCGTCTGGATATATGCATAGCCTTTTCCTCTGTGCTCTTCCTCAAACATATCCGCTATCAGAGAATATCCTATCGGAATTATTGAACCAACTCCGATTCCAGTAAAAAGACGCATGAGCAAAAGCTGCCAATAGCTGTGAACAAATGCTGTTAAGAAACATGGAATTTCCCCGATTAGGACACCAATTACAAGAAGCTTTTTCCTGCGTCCGATGTCTGAAAGGAACCCCCAGAGAAGTGTTATCAATGCACTTGTTGCAACAAAGATAGTCGAAACTAATCCCATTTGGGTTTCGCTTATGCCGAACTCCTGCATAATCTGCTGATAGTTTGGGGGCAGAAGGTTTTGATCCGCCATCAAAAAAGCAGCCATCAAAATAAGGAGCACAATAGATACCCTACGTCTAATGTTTCCCATAACCCTCCCTCCAGGCTTGATAAATAGCTCTAAACGCATCTAATCTTCTCTCAGCCAGTGGCTCCCAACCGCGGGCATCACTGTTTTCAGCCAAAAACGCATGTTCCCACTTCAACTCCCACGAAAGCATGTTCAGTCTTTGATTCCCCCAATCTTTTGTCCAAATATCCAGACCTTTGTCTGGTGCCCAGCTTGAAGTTCTTAGATAAAGACTCCTTCCACTGTGTTTCAGCGTGCTTGGAAGAACAATCTCATTGTTGAGCTCATTTATTAACTCTCTGAGCTTCTGGATGCTCAAAACATAACCTGCCAAATCCCTGTATCCAAAAAATTCCAGATCAGTACCGTATAATACTATTTCGTCCAGTCCCTTAATCCACTTCACGGCTTTCTTAACGTTCATCAGCGGAAACCCACCTATTCCGAGCATGACAGCAGTGTTAACTGCTACCCACACTGGGATGCCTGTTATTTCTTTTACCGCCTTGAGAGTAACTTTCCCACCAAATACAAGCTTTATTGCACTTTTTAATTCTCTCAGACCGAGAAGGTAATTCCAATAGACAAATCTTTGCCCCCTTTGCGCTTTAATCAAATGCGGATAAAGGGGTTTTATGGGCTTAATTGCTGAATTTAAGTGGTTTGAGAAAAGCAACGCTTCCCCATCAACAAAAACTTCATCATAGCCACAGTCTCTTAAGATAGCAGGTATTATAGGATCGTAAGCTAATTCGGGAAGCCAGAAGGTCTTCGGTTTCACTTCAAAGGTTCTCTCTTTAACTGCCCTGTCTTTCATTATCTGTGCCTCAACCCTATCCAAGGAGAGGAGAGGCAGAATAGCATGAGTGTAAGCAGTGCCAGTAATCTCAACCAAGTCGCTTTCAATACCTTCTTTTATGAGCGTTATCAGGTCTTTTGGCAAATACTGTAGAGAAAAACCCGTAATGTTTAAAGCAAAAGGAATCTCGCTTTTTATGAGCTCCAAGATTGTTGGGATATATGACTTCTCAACAACTTTTGGAATCTCACTCTTTGGAATTTCAGCGTACTGAAGGTTTGCATGAAATACCAAGGCATTTGCCATCGCAACCACCTAAACCATCTTCACCCCATCAGAAGCTTCAACTAAAAAATAGCGGGCTTTCCAGTTGAATACCTTAGTGTATTCTCTCAAAATTTTCTCCCCAATTTTCTTAGCCTCTTCTCTATCCACTACAGCTATTGCTGCCCCGCCAAAACCAGCTCCTGTTAGTCTTGCTCCATAGGCTCCAAGCTTGACAACTTTTCTCACAAAGAAATCAAGCTCCCCACAGCTGACACCATAATTCTCAGCTATGTCCCAGTGAGCCCTTGTCAGGATTCTTCCAAATTTCTCTATATCCCCTTTTTTTAGGGCTTCTTTTGCTTCTAAGACTCTTTCATTTTCCCTTATAATGTAGGCAAAGCGCTTCTTATAAATTCCCGGCAGTCCTCTCAAGTCTCTCTCAGTTACTTCCTTTGAGGATTTCTTTCCTATGCGCTTAAGAATTGTTTCTGCCACTCTCTTTCTATCGGCATAGGCAGAAGCCGCCAACTTACGCTTAATGCCTGTGTAGAAGACCAAAATCTGCATATCCTTAGGAAGAGGTATGTACTCATAGTGAAGAGTTTCAGTATCAATGAACACTGCATGCCCCTTTTTTCCAAGAGCAATTACAAATTGATCCATTATACCACACGGAACACCAACAAACTCATTCTCTGCCTTTTGTGCAAGAAGTGCCATATCTTCTCTTGAAATCCCCAAGTTGTAGACTTCATTCAGAAACTGCATTATTGCAAGTTCAAAACTCGCAGAGGAACTCAATCCGGCTCCAATCGGTAAGTTACCACCAATCCTCCCTCTAATCCCTCCAAGCTTGAAACCCGCATCAAAGAGAACCTTGTAAATTCCTTTAACGTAATCAATCCATGAATTCTCCTTTTCAAGGTTATTTAACTTAAAAGCTTTTGTCTCTTTAAAGTGCTCCGAATATAACTCCACAGATTCACCTTTCTTACCTTCAAGAACTGTGTAAAGATTCACAGCCATTGGCATAACATAACCAAAAGTGTAATCCGTATGCTCACCAATCAAATTAACTCTTCCAGGAGAAATAACCTTATGCATGGAACTACCCAAGGAGTAGTTTTGTATTTTGTTATATTTAAGCTTGCCTCAGAAACCTTTAAATATTGCAGGTAGCTGATAAAATTCGGGCGGGGGTTGCCGAGCCTGGTCAAAGGCGCGGGATTTAGGGTCCCGTCCCGCAGGGGTTCCCGGGTTCAAATCCCGGCCCCCGCACCAGATGACGAGGGGAAGGTTCTCCTTCCCCTCTTCTCTCTGCCTTCTCCCCAACCCTTCTCCACTACTGGGGAAACTACGTTTCCCACGCCCTTCCTTTCCTCTTAACTTACTGGGGGGGCTAACGCCCCCACGACCCCCAATATTTTTACTGTTAGGAATAACTCCCGAAGGGGATTAAAAGAAAAGCTGATTTCTTGAGTTAAACCCGCTTTGAGTTTCTATTTTTGGGAAGACATGCCAGATCGTTTTAGCGTATTTAGAGAAATTAACTCTTTGGTCAAGCTTTGTAGTGCAAAATTACGGGATTACACTCTCATGAGACTCAACCAAGTGAGAGAACAAAGAATCTTAGTTATGAGAAAAATAGAAAAATCAAGTGTTCGTGTAACGCTTTAGGAGATTGTACCAGATGACGTCAGTGTGACTTCTCCAACTCTAATGGCTCCTACCACGAGAGCAATTTAAAATAAACTCAAAAAAGAATCAGAAATCAACCAATCTGGAATGCTGCACTTCTCAATTCTCCACGCTCAAACCTGTGTGGGTCGTACCAGTCCCAATCAAGTGGTACCTTTGACTTTCCTTTTACAATCAATTCCGCTATAGCCTCACCAACTCCTGGTGCCATCATGAAACCGTGCCCACTGAAACCTGCAGCTATATAAAATCCATCAATGTAGTTAATCTTTCCAATTGCTGGATTACTGTCTGGTGTCTTGGCATAGAACCCAGCCCACTGCCTAACGACGTGAACATATTTCAAAGCAGGAATAATTTTTGTTGCCCACTTAAGGACTTCCCGCATAAAGTCATATGTGGGTTGAACATCATCTAAATGAGTGAGCTTTTCAAGCCCAGTTCCGCAAATGACGCCACCATCTTCACCGTCTTGGATGACATAAGAGTCATTCCATGCAGGAGGGCACGTCAATGGTTCAATTTGCCCCTCTGCTATTGGCTCAGTTTTGACAAGTTGATGTTTGTACGGCTTTATTGGGATAAAATCTCTCTTCAGCCCAGCCATTTCATTTACCACAGGTGCCCATGCATTTGCAGCGTTAACTACTATTCCAGTCTTTATTATGCCTTTTTCCGTTTTAACCCCTTTTATTTCGCCCTTTTCCACCAATATATCAACCGCTGGTGTATATTCGTAAATCTCAACGCCAAACTCTTTTGCTTTCTTTGCAAACCCGTAAACAACGTGGAATGGACTTGCCTTGCCATCTTCAGGGTTCCATGCACCCGCTAAGAAAGGCTCCGTATTAAGGGGTGGGACAATTTCCTTTGCCTCGTCCATGCCAATGAGCCTTGTAGGGACTCCAAGCCTGTTCTGGAGTTTTATATTTTTCTTAAATACTTCAACTTCCTCCTCACTTGTTGCTAAGAATAGATATCCGCTCTGTTTGAAGTTTATATCATGCTCAAGCTCATCACTAAGCCTCTTCCATCTCTCGATGTTATACTTTTGAAGCTTTATATTTGCTTCATCGGTAAATTGTGCTCTGATTCCAGAGGCACATCTGAAGGTTGAACCTGAACCTATGTAGTTCTTCTCAAGGACAACAACGTCTTCAACACCAAGCTTTCCTAAATGGTAAGCTATTGAGAGTCCAATGACGCCTCCACCAATAATGACAACTTCAGCTCTACTCTTCATTTCCATCACTCTCCATCTCACCCACCAATACTCCGGCTGGAACGGGTCTCACGGGAATTCTTGTTGCAGGAAGCTTGATCTCATCTGGTTTTTTACCAGTTTTTCTTGAAAGGATCGAGATAACCATTGGAAGGCAGGTCCTCCCTTGGCACGGCCCCATGCCTATCCTTAAAAGCCTCTTTATCATTTCGATGTCAGTGACTCCCTGGTCTATTAGAGCCTCAATTTCCTCCTGAGCTACTTCATTACAGCGGCAGATTATGATGTTTTTCTTATCGCTCATTCTCTCACCACCCTGACAGTCCTAACATCCCACGCAAGTTCAATTGGCATTTCAACCGTTATTATTGGCGTATCTCCCTTGCTCTTCTCTCTTGGTACCACTGTAATCACTTTCCCTCTTCCTACTTCTTCTCCGACCCTGTTGAGCAAAATCACTTCCTCCCCAACCTTTGGAACTGGTAAGAGCTCATGTGGCATAGTAACTCTGGCTTTATCACCAACGTAGTGAATCATGAAGAATGCCAAGCCGGGACAAATCTGCACACAGAGAGAACAGCCGATGCACTTCTCGTAATCAACGATTGGAATTGCATTCGGGTTTTCCATGAGAACAGCATTTGTAGGGCAGATTTCCTTACATGGCGTGCACGGAATTTTCTGAGGGCATTCAGGAATTGCAACAGGTCTTTTCCTCAAGCGCTCCTCGCTGGGAAGCTCTATGACTTGCCTGAGCTCTTCAACTGTTATGAATCCCTCTCTGAGGTAGTGGGGGATTTCACTCATTCTACCACCACCTTCTTAATACCCTCAAGAACTTTCCTACCAAATGGTCCGGCTCTAAACTCGTCAAGCTCTTTCTGGGCTTTCTCTATCTCTTTGAGCCATTCTGGTGGGGCAATGCCAATTTCCAGAGCAGCGGCAATTCCAGCTATCTTTCCTTCAAGCATTGCTGTTGTTGCCTCCTCAATTCCCGCTGAATCTCCAGCAACAAAGATTCCCTTAATTGTCGTTTCCATTCTGCTGTCTCTAATCACAACATGCCCTCCAAGCTCTGGGACGTATTTAATTTGACAGCCGACCTGGTGAAGGAGCTCTATGCTCGGCCTTAGTCCAACGGCTAAGGCAATAACATCCACATCAAATACTTTCTCGGTTCCCTGAATTGGCCTCCATTTTTCGTCAATTTGAGCAACAACTGCTCTTTCAACTTTTTCTTTCCCTTCAGCTCTAAGGATTGTATGTCTCGTCAGAATTGGAACACCCAATCTTCTAACCTTTGCTGCGTGAACGAAATAGCCTCCAATCTTTGGCATAGCTTCTACTATAGCCTTTACTTCAACGCCAGCTTGGATTAGCTGATAGGCTAAGATTAATCCAACGTTTCCGGCACCAACAATGAGAACTCTATCTCCCGGTTTGACCCCATATGTGTTCATTAATGTCTGAATGGCTCCTGCTCCATAAACACCAGGCAAGTCGTTGCCCTCAAAAGGTATCATCTTTTCCATTGCTCCAGTTGCCACAATAACAGCTCTTCCTCTGAATTCAATGAGCTCTTTATTTTTCCTAACTCCAACTACGAGCTTTTCATCTCCATCTTGAAGAAGCATTATCGCTGAAGTTTCAAGGAAAATCTCTATGTTTTCTCTTTTTCTAACCTCTTCCTCTAAAATTTCCGCTATTTTAACTCCTCTAACTCCTGCAAACTGCTCCCTCTTTCCAAAGAACTTATGGGTCTGCTTTACCAACTGACCTCCAAGCATTGGGTTTTCATCAAGAAGAATAACCTTAGCTCCGGCATCAGCAGCATTTATTGCGGCCATAAGTCCAGCAGGTCCCCCACCAATAATCACTATATCACCAGAAACTTTTTCTGCCTCCCTCCATTCTGGAGGTTTTGCATCCTTGGGCAGTGTTGGCTTCTCTCGTTGCATTCTTATATCCATGCCATCTTCAACGAGTGTTATGCATGTTCTTACATTCGGAATTCCATTCACTGTCATTAAACATGAGGAGCACTTTCCAATTGCACAGAACAAGCCTCGAGGTCTATGTTTGTGAACACTGTATCCAAGGACTCTTATACCAGCAGCATGTAATGCCATAACTATTGTCTCCCCTTCATATGCCTCAACTGGTTGTCCTTCAAAATAGATTGTAATTTTTCTGCCACGCTTTTTTTGAAAATCAAGAACAGGATGTTCAGTGAGCCTCATAAGTTTCACC
>JALTMZ010000222.1 GCA_027001105.1 Thermococcus sp. | reverse complement strand
GACAAAAATTTGTCTAAAAAAGGCTTTTAAATTATAAATTTTAACAAATTCTTGGTGAAGATTATGGAGGTTTATGAAGGAAAAGCCAAGAAAATGATACTTTTGGATGAGGAGAAGTATTTGATGGAGTTTAAAGACGATGCAACAGCTTTTGATGGTAAGAAAAAAGCACAATTCAAAGGAAAAGGTTGGCTCAATGCTCAGATTTCAGCAAAAATGTTCAAGCTTTTAGAGGAGCATGGTATTAAGACACACTTCATTGGCATTGCCGGAGACAACAAGCTGATTGTGGAAAAATTGGAAATGTACCCAATTGAAGTTGTTGTTAGAAACATTGTTGCCGGTAGCTTAAAGAAGAGGCTTCCATTAAAAGAGGGAACAGAGTTAAAAGAGCCAATTGTTGAGCTTTATTATAAAAGTGATGAGCTTGGAGATCCGATGATAAACTACTATCACGCTAAGATTCTTGGAGTTAGTGAGGGAGAAATTAAAGAAATGGAAAAAATTGCACTTAAAGTAAATGAAGTCCTCAGAGAATACTTCAAAGAAAGGGGAATTTTACTTGTTGATTTTAAGCTTGAATTTGGCAAAAATGTTAAAGGGGAAATAGTTTTAGCCGATGAAATTAGCCCAGATACATGCAGATTTTGGGATGCAAAGACAAAGAAAAGCTTAGATAAAGATGTTTTTCGCTTTGATAAAGGAGACTTGATTTCAGCATATGAGGAGATTTATAGAAGGGTAATGGGTTAATGAGCTCTTTAGAACATGATTTTGTAGTTTTCAATTTTTATTTTGGGTTTTTTAATGACTTTTCCAATCTCATAGCTCAAATAATAGTTGTTGAGAATTTGCAATGCCTCTTTTTTCTCTTCTTGTGAAACTATCACAACAAAACCAATCCCCATATTAAAAACCTTAAACATTTCCTCTAAAGGAACACCATTTTCGTAGATTAATTTAAAAATCCCACTAATTGGTGGCATTTCAAGGAAAAATCCATATTTTGTGAGCCTCTTTAGGTTTAAAAGTCCTCCACCCGTAATGTGAGCCATCCCCTTAACTTCTACTTTTTCTAAAAGCTCTAAAATCGGCTTTACATAAATCCTCGTTGGCTCAAGCAAATGCTCCCACAGCTTTTTGCCTTCAAACTCATATTCAAGCCCATACTTTGGAATTAAAAGCTTTCTTGCGAGAGTTAGACCATTAGAGTGAATCCCAGAGCTCTCAATACCGATGACAGCATCCCCTGGTTTGATTTTTTCTCCTGTGATGACTTTGCCCTTTTCAACGATTCCAATGGCAGCACCCGCTAAGTCAAATCCGTTGATGAGATCGGGCATTACAGCGGTCTCGCCGCCTACAATTGCAATTCCGCTTTGTTTAGCTCCCTCGTAGAGACCTTCAGCTATTTCTTCGAAAATTTTATCATTAGGCTCCCTCACAGCTAAGTAATCAACCAAAGCTATGGGCTCAGCTCCAACACAGATTAAGTCGTTTACGTTCATTGCGATCATATCAATTCCAATTGTATCAAACTTTCCAACAGCTTCAGCCACAAGGATTTTTGTGCCCACTCCATCAGTGGTCATCGCTAAATAGAAGTTTTCAAAATCAATCAATGCGGCATAATGGCCGATATCTTCAACAGGCACCCCTATCTTTCCTTCTCTTAATTTGAAGGTCGCTCTTGCGAGTGAAATGATGCTCCTTAATGCTTTTTGTGTTTTTTCTTCATCCACTCCAGCTTGTGCATATGTGAGCATTTGAATCACCAAGAGGGAATGGGAAAATCAGTTTAAAAGTTTTATCATTTTTATGTTTAAAAATACTTAAATACATGCTTAATTTTAACATAATAACGTCAATATTTTGGGTGGTGCAAATGATTGGGATTAGGGATGAAATTGGAACTCCCTTAACAGACTCCGCTGTTAAGATTCTTCTCCTTGGAAGCGGTGAGCTTGGAAAAGAAATAGCTATTGAGGCTCAAAGATTGGGAGTTGAGGTAATTGCGGTAGATAGATATCCCAATGCCCCAGCCATGCAGGTGGCTCACAAAAGTTATGTTGGAAATATGAAAGACAAAGACTTCCTCTGGAGCGTCGTTGAGAGAGAAAAACCTGACGCAATAATTCCAGAAATTGAGGCAATAAAGTTAGATGCTCTCTTTGAATTTGAAAAAGAAGGTTATTTTGTTGTTCCAAATGCAAAAGCAACTTGGATTGCCATGCATAGAGAGAGGACAAGGGAAACACTTGCTAAAGAAGCTAAAGTTCCCACATCAAGATACATGTATGCAACTACTCTGGACGAGCTTTATGAGGCATGTGAAAAGATTGGCTATCCCTGCCACACAAAGGCAATAATGAGCTCAAGCGGAAAAGGTTCATATTTTGTCAAGGGGCCAGAAGATGTTCCAAAAGCTTGGGAGGAGGCAAAGAAGAAAGCCCGTGGGAGTGCTGACAAGATAATAGTTGAGGAGCACATAGATTTTGAGGTTGAGATAACGGAATTGGCTGTGAGGCACTTGGATGAAAATGGTAAAGTAGTTACCACTTTTCCAAAGCCTGTGGGTCATTATCAGATTAAAGGGGACTACCACTCAAGCTGGCAGCCTGCTGAAATAAGTGAGAAAGCCGAGAGAAAAGTCTATGAAATTGCAAAGAAAATAACAGACGTTCTCGGAGGCTTAGGTTTATTTGGGGTTGAGATGTTCGTTAAAGGCGACAGGGTATGGGCGAATGAAGTTTCACCAAGGCCTCACGATACTGGAATGGTTACTTTGGCATCTCATCCGAGTGGATTCTCAGAGTTCGGTCTTCATGTTAGAGCGGTTTTAGGCCTGCCAATTCCAGCCATTGAAGAGAATGGTATTAAGAAATTCCCAATCCTAACTCCAGCAGCAACGCACGTCATTCTTGCAAATCAAGAAGGTTATGCTCCAAAGTTCAGAGGTATCTTTAAGGCTTTGGGTATTCAGAATACAACTGTGAGATTATTCGGAAAGCCTTCAGCCTACAAAGGAAGGAGATTAGGAGTGGCTTTAGCCTGGGACAGAGATGTGCAGGTTGCAAAGAGAAAGGCAGAGCAAGTTGCCCATATGATTGAGCTGAAAACAAGAAGTGGAGAATGGCAAAGCCAAGACTTCATAAAAGAGAAGCACTTGCTTTAGCTTCTCATTCTTTCTCTGTACTCCTCAAGCTTTTTCTTTAAGCTTTCATCTTTTAGCGCCAAAATCTCAATTGCGAGCAAAGCCGCATTCTTTCCATTGTCTATTCCCACCGCAGCAACCGGAACTCCAGGAGGCATCTGAGCTATGCTCAAAAGAGCATCTAAGCCGCCGAGCTTGGCAGAAACAGGAACACCAATAACAGGTTTTGTGGTGTAAGAGGCTATAACTCCAGGCAAAGCTGCGCTCAGCCCAGCTACCGCTATGAAAACGTCGTAGTCTTTTTTTGCCAGCTCTTCAACTTTCTTTGGGTTTCTGTGAGCGGAGGCAACTTCAACATCATATTCAACGCCAAATTCATCCAGCACTTTTGTGACTTTTTCAGCAATGTGAGAGGCACTTTTGCTACCCATAACAACGAGCACTCTCATTTTACCACCAGCTCGCTTTTCTGTGTTTAAGCTTATAAAGTTTTCGACATATTTATGTTAAAATAAAGCTTAAAAAGTGAAAATTTTAACAAATTTTTGGTGAAGATCATGAAAGTTCTTTTAGTTGGTGCTGGTGGTAGAGAAAGTGCAATTGCCGAAGTCCTTGTGAAGAGCGGAGCTGAACTTTACGTTGTAGCTAAGCATGTTAACCCTGGAATAAGAAGAATGGCAGAGGAATATGGAATAGCAAAAGAAACTGATGTTGAAAAAGTCTTAGATTTTGCTCTAAAGTGGAATGTTGATTTAGCTTTTATCGGTCCGGAGGCTCCTTTAGAGAAAGGCATTGTCAACCTTTTGGAAGAGAATGGTGTTCCAACGGTTGGGCCATCAAAAGAGGCTGCCCGGCTTGAGACTAACAAGGCTTTTGCAAGGGCTTTGATGGAAAAGCATAAAATTCCCGGAAGAAAGTTCTTCAAAGTTTTTGATGATGCTAAAGAGATGAGGGCTTGGATTGATGATTTTGGAAAGCCTGTTGTAGTTAAACCCCTTGGATTAACAGGTGGGAAGGGAGTTAAAGTAGTTGGCTACCAGCTTAAGGACAATGAAGAAGCAAAAGAATATGCCGAGCATTTGATTAAAAAAGATGGAAAGGTTTTGATTGAGGAGAGAACGGATGGGGTAGAGTTCACATTTCAAGTGTTTACGGATGGGAAGAAAGTCATTCCAATGCCTTTGGCTCAAGATTATCCACATGCTTATGATGGTGATGTTGGGCCAATAACAGGGGGGATGGGCTCTTATTCTTGTGAAAACCATTTGCTACCTTTCATACCAAAAGAAGACTATGAGAAAGCTCTTGAAACGCTCAGGAAGACAGTTGAAGCCATGAGAAGAGAAGGAACTCCTTATAAGGGGATTCTCTACGGCCAGTTCATGCTTGCTAAGGATGAGCCTAAAATTATTGAATACAATGCCCGCTTTGGTGATCCGGAGGCAATGAACGTTCTGCCTATTCTGGAGACTCCACTTCTTGAAATAGCTGAGGGAATAGTAGATGGAAATCTCAAGAAAGCAGAGTTTGAAAAGAAAGCTACTGTTGTGAAGTACATAGCCCCAAAAGGCTATCCGGAGAATCCAGTAAGAGGGATTCAAATCCAAGTCAATGAAGCTAAAATTTTGGAAAGCGGAGCAAAGGTATACTATGCATCGGTTGATGAGGACCTCACTCTTCTCGGTTCAAGAGCTTTAGCAATTGTTGGAATTGCTGATTCATTGGAAGAGGCAGAAAAAATTGCTTCGGCTGGAATAAAGCACGTCAAGGGTGAAATCTTCTACCGCAAGGACGTGGGAACAAGTGAGAGCATAGCTAAGAGAATTGAGACTATGAAAGCGATTAGGGGTGAATGAATATGATTACAAGAGAGCAGATTTTGGAGGTTTTGGAAAAATATGATAAGGAGAACATCATCATTGGGGCAATTGGGAGTCATTCAGCCCTGGATATAGCTGATGGAGCCAAAGAGGAAGGCTTTAAAACACTCATAGTTTCCCAAAAAGGGAGGCACAGAACTTATGCTCACTACTTCAAGGAAAAGAGGACAAAAGATAACTTGACTAAGGGTTTCATTGATGAGGTGATAATTTTAGAGAAATTTGCCAAGATAATTGACATTCAGGAAGAGCTCAGAAAGAGGAACGTCATCTTTGTTCCAAACCGCTCCTTTGTTGTATACACAGGCATTGATAAAGTTGAAAACGACTTTTTAGTGCCACTCTTTGGAAGCCGTAATTTGCTCAGAAGTGAAGAAAGGAGTGAAGAGAAGAGCTACTACTGGCTCCTTGAAAAAGCTGGCTTGCCTTATCCAGAGCCGATTGAAGACCTAAAGGATATAAACGAGCTCGTTATTGTTAAACTTCCTCATGCAAAGAAAAGGCTTGAGCGTGGCTTCTTCACCGCTGCAAGCTACAAAGAGTTCAAAGAGAAGGCTGAGAAGCTGATAAAACTTGGTGTAATCACAGAGGAAGACTTAGCCAAAGCGAGGATTGAGCGCTATATCATTGGTCCAGTGTTTAATTTTGACTTCTTTTACTCTCCAATAGATGAGGAGATTGAGCTTTTAGGAATTGATTGGCGCTTCGAGACAAGCTTGGATGGTCATGTTAGATTGCCAGCTCATCAGCAATTGACTTTGCCTGAGCATCAATTCGAGCCTGAATATACTGTCTGCGGTCATGCAAGCTCGACTTTGAGGGAGTCTTTGCTTGAGAAGGTCTTTGACATGGCTGAAAAGTACGTTGAGGCGACGCAAAAATACTATCCGCCTGGAATAATTGGACCTTTTACTTTGCAAACAGCTCTTGACAAGGATTTGAACTTCTACATCTACGATGTAGCCCCAAGAACTGGCGGCGGGACAAATATCCACATGGCTATGGGTCATCCGTATGGAAATGCACTGTGGAGAAAGCCGATGAGCACTGGAAGGAGAATTGCGCTTGAGATTAAGAGAGCTGTTGAATTGGGTGAGCTTGAGAAGGTTGTTACGTGAGGTGATGCTCATGAAATATAAGGCAAAAATTATCGTTCGCTTAGAGGAAGGGCTTAACGACCCGGAAGGGAGGGTAATTGGAAAAGCTTTGAAGAACTTGGGTTACAAAATTGCAGACTTAAAAGTCCCGAAATACTTTGAGGTGGTTTTTGAGAGCGAAAATCCAGAGAAGGACGTCGAGGAGATGTGTAGACGTTTGCTGGCTAATCCAGTTATCCACACCTACGAGTATCAAATCGAGCCCTTGGGTGAGTGAGATGCCAAAGTTCGCTGTTATAGTGTTTCCAGGGACAAACTGTGACTTTGAAACAGTTGAAACAATCAAAAAAGCTGGTGGAAAAGCAGAGAGAGTTTGGTATAAAGAAAGCTTGAAAGACTTTGATGGTGTTGTTTTGCCTGGTGGTTTTAGCTATGCTGATTACCTAAGGGGTGGAGCGATAAGTGCGAGAGCTGAGATAATGGAAGAGGTTAAAGAACTCGCTAAAGAAGGAAAGCCAGTGCTCGGGATATGCAACGGTTTTCAAATTCTAACTGAAGCTAAGCTTTTGCCCGGTGCTTTGAGACCAAACAAAATTCCAAGATTCCTGTGCAGGTGGATATACCTCAGAGTTGCAGTCACTGAAACAGCTTTTACAAGCTTTTACAAAGAAGGGGAAGTCATTAGAATGCCAATAGCTCATGCAGAGGGTAATTATTACGCCAATAATCTGAGCAAAGTTAGAATAGCCTTTCAATACAGTAATGAGAATGGCGAAATTATAGAAGATGCTAATCCAAATGGTTCTCTGTTAAATATAGCGGGAATAAGCAACGAGAATGGCAACGTTCTTGGCATGATGCCTCATCCAGAGAGAGCGAGTGATAGATGGCTGGGAAGTGAGGATGGATTGAGAGTCTTCAAATCTATGGTGAAGTATGCTAAAAGGTGATCATGATGTTCCCCCACGAGGAAAAATTTATCCTCAAAAAGCTTGGAAGAGAGCCTAATGAAGTGGAAAAAGCCATGATCGAAGTAATGTGGAGTGAGCATGCCTCATATAAATCAAGCCGCAAGTGGCTGAAGCTCTTACCAACTAAAAATGAATACGTCATTTTAGGGCCGGGAGAGGATGCTGGAGTTATAAAGTTTGACGAAAATACTACAATAGTCGTTGGAATCGAAAGTCACAATCACCCTTCAGCTGTTGAGCCTTATGGAGGCGCTGCTACAGGTGTTGGCGGAATTGTGAGGGATATACTCTGTATGGGCGCTCGTCCCATAGCTTTACTCGATCCAATACGCTTTGGACCTTTAGAGAAGGAACGCAATAAGTATCTCTTCGAGTATGTTGTCAAGGGGATAGCTGACTACGGCAACAGGATAGGAGTTCCTACTGTTGGCGGCGAAACGGAGTTTGATGAGAGCTTGGACGGCTATACATTGGTGAATGTTGCATGCATTGGCATAATGCATCCAAATGAGTTAGTCCACAGCTATGTAACCGAGAGCGGTCTGCTTTTGGTTTTAGTTGGCAACAAAACCGGAAGAGACGGCATTCATGGAGTGACTTTTGCAAGTGAGGAGCTCAGCGAAAATGCCGAAGAAGAGGATCGCTCCGCTGTGCAGATTCCAGATCCGTTCACTGAAAAACTTTTAATTGAAGCAACCCTTGAGGCAGTGAAGACTGGTAAAGTTAAAGCCCTCAAAGATTTAGGCGGCGGAGGCTTAACCTGTGCATCCTCAGAAATGGCTGGAAAGAAGGGCTTTGGTACAGTCATTTATGCGGATAGAGTGCCACAGAGAGAGCCGAATATGAATGTCATGGAAGTAATGATTTCAGAGAGTCAGGAGAGAATGCTTTTCGCTATTAGAGAGGAGGATTTGGAAGAAATAACAAAGATTTTTGAAAAGTACGAACTTGAGTGGACGGTTGTGGGAGAGATAATAGACGAGCCAAGATACATTGTTTACTGGAATGGTGAAAAAGTTGCTGATTTGCCAATTAATCTGCTCACAGAAGTTCCAATAATAGAGTGGGAAATAATAGAGTGGGAGGCTGGACCGTATAGTGTTGAAAAAGATGTCCGAACTCCTGAAATCGTTCCACAAGAGGCTTTCCTTAAAGTTCTCTCAAGCCCAAACATTATAAGCAAAGAGTGGGTTTATAGGCAGTACGATCACGAAGTTCAAGGAAGGACAGTTCTAAAGCCTGGTCTGGATGCCGCTGTGCTGAAAATAAACGATGAATACGGCTTAGCTTTTGTGAGCGATGGGAATCCCTCCTACTCCTACCTGAACCCTTATCACGGTGCAATGGCTTGTGTGGTTGAAGCTATAAGGAACTTGGCTTCCGTTGGTGCTAAACCTTTAGCTTTAGTTGATAACTTAAACTTTGCATCCCCAGAGAGGCCTGAGGTGTATTGGAGCTTTATCGAGACGATCAAAGGGCTCAGAGATGCAGCAAATGCCTTTAGATTAGCCTATGTCAGCGGTAACGTGAGCTTTTACAATGAGGTCAACGGAAAGTCAATAAAACCCACCCCTGTCGTAGCGGCTTTGGGCAAGGTCAAGCTTGAGCACATCACAACTATGGCATTTAAAGATGAAGGAGATCTCATTGCTGTTGTTGGAGTTACAAATAGAGAGCTTGGAGGAAGCGAACTCTATAGAGTTTTGGGCATAAGAGAGGGTATAGCCCCAAGAGTTGATTTGAAGAAGGAGAAAGAAAATGCTGAAGGCATCTTAAAGGCAATTGAGCATGGGTTAGTAAAAGCTGTCCATGACGTAAGCAGGGGAGGTTTAGCGATAGCTTTAGCTGAGATGGCAATGGTTAGTGGATTGGGCTTTGAGGTTGATATAAGTAAAGTTCCAGTGGAAGCAAAGCTCTCTCCCTTAGAAGTGCTGTTTTCAGAAAGTCAAGCAAGATTTATAGTCAGCTTTGAAAAAGAAAACCTTGAAAAGCTCAAAGAAATGTTTAAAGACTTTGCAGTTATAGGAGAAGTTAAAGGCAGAGAAATGGTGTTTAAGAGCAATGAAGACAAATTAATTAGGATAAGTGTAAAAGAAGGGAGGAAAATTTACGGTTCGCTTCCAAAACTTCTTGGAGAGTAACTTTTCTTTTTATTTTCCAACTGGATAGTTTGGTGCTTCGTTCGTTATGAAGATGTCGTGTGGATGGCTTTCCTTGAGTCCAGCGTGTGTTATTATCACAAACTCTCCTTTTTCTTTCAGCTCTTGAATGTTCTTTGCTCCAACGTAACCCATACCAGCTCTTAGGCCTCCAATGAGCTGATATAGAACTTCGCTAACAGTCCCCTTGTAAGGAACAACACCTTCAACACCCTCCGGAACGAACTTCCTTGTCTTCATGTGACCTCTCTGATAATATCTCTCGGCTCCTCCTTTCATCATTGCTCCTAAGGACCCCATTCCCCTGTATTGCTTGTATTTCCTTCCG
>JALTMZ010000221.1 GCA_027001105.1 Thermococcus sp. | reverse complement strand
AATTTAGATCATCCATCCGTAATTTTTAGGGCTGAGCTCATTGACGATGTATTCTTCTTGGGAATTGATACAACTGGAGATTCTTCTTTGCACAAGAGGCCTTGGCGTGTTTATGACCATCCAGCCCATCTGAAAGCTTCAATAGCAAATGCAATGATTGAGCTTGCTGATTTAGATGAGGGCTCAGTTATTGACCCAATGTGCGGAAGTGGGACTATATTGATTGAGCTGGCTTTGAGAAACTATGAAGGGAGAATAATAGGAATTGAGAAGTACAAGAAGCACTTAAGAGGAGCCAGAATGAATGCTTTAGCGGCTGGCGTTTTGGATAAGATTGAGTTCATTCAAGGAGATGCCACAAAGCTGGCTCAGTACGTTGACAGCGTTGATTTCGCTATAAGTAATTTACCATACGGCCTAAAAATAGGTAAAAAAAGCCTAATTCCAAAGCTTTATATGGGCTTCTTCTCTGAGCTGTCAAAAGTTTTAGAGAAGAGAGGAGTTTTTCTAACAACAGAAAAAAGAGCAATTGAAGAGGCATTTGAGGAGAATGGATTTAAGATTCTGCATCACCGATTAGTCGGGCATGGCGGCTTAAGGGTTCATCTCTACATTATACAATAAAACTTTTAAGCCGATTTTCTTTACTCTTTTTGGTGATAGTATGGGAAGAGGTATCGTAGCAGCATTAGCAATGTTACTCATAATCGGGATTGCAGTTTATGGCATAATTTCCCACTACGGGAGCTACACATACCAGTGGAAAACAAATCTCAATGAATACAAAATGTACCATCTTTTAGGAGATTCAACACTAAGTGGGTACATAAAAGCTGATGGGGAGGTAAGCGTTTACATTCTAACCAAAGAAAACTTTGAGAAAATGAAGCAGGGAGAGCACTTCGAATACTATAAGGCTTGGGAACATGTAAAAGGTGTTGAGTTCAACAATGTCAAGATTCCACAAGGAGAGTACATTTTGGTTGTTAAAAATGAAGAAGGCAAGATGCAGTGGATTTCCGTGAAGCTGAGGGAAAAGAGATCAGCACAGTATTGATCTCTCCGCCAGCACATTTTCCTTTAAAACTCCGATCCCTTCAATCCACGCCTCCACAATGTCGCCGTGCCTTAGAGGACCAACACCTTCTGGAGTTCCCGTTGCAATTATGTCACCCTTCTCAAGGGTCATTATGCTTGAGATGTACTCGATTATCTCCGGAATCTTGAAAATCATCTTGCTTGTCCTCGAGAGCTGTCTGACTTCTCCGTTAACCTTCAGCCCTATCTCAAGCTCACTTGGATCAAGCTCTTCTTTTGGGACAATTCTTGGTCCAATAGGAGCAAAGGTGTCAAAGCCTTTAGCAACTGTCCAAGGAAGGCCTTTCCTCTTAGCTTCCCACTGCAGGTCTCTGGCGGTGATATCGAGCAGAATCGTATAGCCCAGCACATGATCCATAGCTCTTTCTCTCGGGATGTTCTTTCCTCTCTTCCCTATAATAACGGCAAGCTCAACTTCGTGGTGAACTTCTTTGCTCTTTTTTGGTAGAATTATTGTCTGATTTGGCCCTATCAAAGCAGAAGGCGGCTTTAAGAAAATTACTGGTTCTTTTGGAACCTCATGACCTAACTCTTTTGCGTGTTCAGCATAATTCCTTCCAAGGCATATTATCTTGCTCGGATTGACCTCATAAAAGCCATCTCTAAATGGTAAGCGGATCATAGGATCACCAAAGTTAAGTTAATCTATTGGAGTTTATAACTATACCCAAACAACAGCTCACAAAAATTAAGGAGGAGGAAATCACCTCCCCAGAGGCTTGGGAATTGCTTTGTCCCACTGCTCCCTTGCCAACTCACCGGTGTACTTGAACTTCTCAATCTCATCTTTAGCTTTCTCCCTTCTCTTCTGGTGCTCTTTAAGGAACTCCTGGACTTTCTTTATGAGGTAGCGCTTGCATTCTCCACAAAGCAAAGCTCCGCTTTTACATGCGTGGTATCTCTCAAGCAAAGCCTTATCATCCGGCTCAAAGAATATCTCGAGCCACTTGAAGACCACACATTTTTCAGGATTTCCACCTTTTTCTCTCTGCTCTTTTACCGTTGGCTGACCGCCGGTTAAGGCAAACTTCCAAATCTTTTTGCCTGCCTCCTCTGGATCATCTGTTAAATAAACAGCTGTTTCAGGCTTGCTTGCACTCATCTTGCCTTCCAGTCCCGTCAAAGGGGGAACGAACTTGCTGTGGAGTGCAGCGGTTTTGTAGTAACCCAAGCTCTCGGCAAAGTCACGCTGAATTCTCCAGTACGGATCTTGATCTATAGCTGCCGGAATTAGGCATCTCCTCTTTTCAAAGAACGTTGGAGCAGCTTGGATTGCTGGATAAAAGATCATTCCAATTTTGCTCTGCTCTGTGAAGCCAAAAACGGCTTTTGCCATT
>JALTMZ010000220.1:7153-9604 GCA_027001105.1 Thermococcus sp. | reverse complement strand
GAATAAGTTCCAATAAGAGTCCAATAAGTGTAATCTGCGGTTCTAGTTACTCGATTATGTTTTTCTCGATATCCTTTTTGCCAAAAACGTAATTAATTCACAATCATAGAACTAAATCAGCATAAGACAATGTTTATATTTTCAAAATGACACTCCATTTGGGATGAAAGATGCTGCCTGTTGGAAAAGTTCCACCAGAGAAACTCAGAGATGTAGTTTTCAAATACTTGGGCGTTCAGGGGGAGAGGGTGTTAATTAGATCAGGTATTGGAGTGGATGCAGCTGCCGTTGATTTTGGGGATAATGTCCTTGTAGCATCTACAGATCCAATAACAGGTGCAGAAAAGCATATAGGGTTTTATGCGGTCAATATAAATGCCAACGATGTTGCAACTTTTGGAGCAAAGCCGAAGTGGTTTCTGGTTTCAATTCTTCTGCCCGAAAATACCGATGAAAAACTTTTGAAAGAGATAATGTCCGATATTGATGAGAGTTCAAAAAGACTCGGTATTGCAGTAATTGGGGGGCACACTGAAGTCACTCCCGGATTAAAAAAGCCAATAGTTGTTGGGACAATGCTCGGAGAAGTGAAAAAAGACAAACTTGTACATGCTGGAAATGCAAAGCCGGGAGATGCCATTATCCTCACAAAAGGAGCAGGGATTGAAGGAACGGCGATCATAGCAAGTGAGCGGGAGGAGGAGCTGGTCAAAGTATTCGGGAAAGAGTTTGTTGAGAGAGCAAAAGCCTTTCTCTGGAAGATAAGTGTTGTGAAAGAGGCATTAACAGCGAACGAAATTGGAGTAAACGCAATGCACGATCCTACAGAGGGGGGCATTGCAAACGGACTGCACGAGATGGCAGATGCATCCGGGTTGGGCTTTAAGGTTTATTATGAAAGGATACCAATAGCAGAAGAAACGAGGAAAATCTGTGAGTACTTCAACTTAGATCCCCTATCGTTGATAAGCTCGGGGGCCCTTCTGATTGCAGCACCAAAGGAAAATGCAGATGAAATTGTAGCTGCCCTTAGGAGGGAGAACATTGCCTCTTCAGTAATCGGGGAGTTTCTTGGAGATAAAAAGAAAAGGGTAATCATAAGGGATGGAGTGGAAAAAGAGCTCAAGCAGCCTTTGAATGACGAGCTTTGGAAGGTTGTTTAAGGGTTTCACCGAGGCTTTCTTTTTCCTGTTCTTTCCACTCTTCCAGCAGGGTTACAAGGAGTCCTAAAGCCACTGGCCCAATTATAATCCCTTTAATCCCGAATGACATTATTCCACCAAAAATTCCCACCAATGCGACAACTGAGCTTACCTTTGCACCTTCAGCAACAAGCTTTGGCCTTATCGTTATGTCTGGTAGGGGAGAAATGAAAACTGCACCATATACTGCAAATAACACCCCAAGAGTTACACTGCCTGTTTTAATCAAATATGCGGCTCCAATCGCCCAGAGTATCCAGCCCCCAATTACAGGCAAAAGTTCAAGCACTATGCACAGTATTCCAGCTGCAATTGCACCGCTGACGGTTGTTATCTCAAACAGAACAAACCCAACGGTCAGAAAGATTCCCTTGAGAACGCTGAGCATCAGCCAGGTTCTTAGGATGGCGTTGAGTGTTATCTTTGCCCTTTCAACGAGATGTATGCCGAGATCTCTGTTTTCCCTTGGGAGAAGACGGTAGACCTCCATTGCTAAGAACTCTGAATTCGTTAAGATGGCGTAAAACAGCGCAAGGAAAACTATTGCCTGTAACATGAATTTGGGAAGGGAAAACGTGTATCCAAGTAGAATATCTCCAAGCTTTTCCGGGATTGTTTTTGAAAGCGCGTGGAGGCTTTCCCCTATTCCAAAAGGAAGGTTTACGCCAAGAAGCCAGTTGAAGAAGTCGCCTATGTAAACATACAGGTAGTTCAAAACATCCCTCAGCCATAGGGCTGCGCCTATAAGCAAGACTCCGGCGAGAAGTGCCATCATTGCGGTAAGCATGACTGCGGACTTTTTATTTCCGAATCTGTGGGAGAGCCGCATATGAAACGGATGAAATATGTATGCTATTGCAAGGCTGAAGATGATTGGAGAGATCAGCGGCTCAACTGTACGCCAGACTAAGAAGAGTATAATGAGGGAAATTCCAAGCCAGACAAGGCTTTCGGTCTTCATATCACCATCTCCCTATATATTTCAGTATCAGCTCCCTTGCAGAGGGCTTGTTAAAGATGAAGAGACGATTCTTAATCCCATCAAGCAGAAAGTTCTTTCCTAAAGCTAAAAGCCCATCTTTAAGCTTGTAGATCTCTGCTTTTTCTAAGTCTATGTTCTCTTTTACATCTCCTGGAGCTTCAATGTTCTCCAAAATTGCCTCAAGCTTGTCCATAACTGCTCTGCTAACAAACTTGGGCTTGCCGAGCTTAAGTTCTTCCGGTTTAACTTCGCTGGCGTCCATGTAAA
>JALTMZ010000220.1:4889-7143 GCA_027001105.1 Thermococcus sp. | reverse complement strand
GGATAAACGTACTCCTTCCCATAATCTTGGAGGTATAGCTCGTAAATAATTGCCAGCAAGATTTTTCTGGCGTCACTTCCATAAAACTCTATCCTCAAATTAAACCTTCCATCGGCAAAGCCGTTCTCGAAAACTTCAAGCTTTTCCTCACACTGCATGAGCTCACCCCCTTATGTATGAGTAAACATAATTAGCAGGCATGTAGAGGGATGAGCTCTCATAGATTCCAAAGTCTGTTTTTTGAGCGCTGTATAAAACAACCTTGGCACTCTTGACGTTCATGAGCTGTTCAAGAACTTTGATTGCATAATCTAAGTCTCCAGTGTCGTCCACTAAGATACCTTTAACGTCTGTTGCAAACCATGTTTGACCTGTTGCATACTTTTTCGTCGTGTTCATGTCAAGATGCCTCCCTTCGCTTACCACTTGGAGGAAGTCTTGGAAGTATGTATCTATGATGTTCTTTATCATCTCCCTTTCTTCGGGAGTTAAGTCCCTCCACTCAGCTCCCATGTCCTTGTATTTTCCGGTTTTGAAGACATTAACCTTAATTCCATTCTGGGCGTAATACTGCTCAAGGTCATAATGGACATAGAGAACTCCAATGCTTCCGACTTCTGCTAATGGATCAGCGATGATCTTATCGGCGGCACAGGCTATGAAGTACCCCCCTGAATCCGCATATCCACCGGTGTATGCAACAACCGGCTTGCTATAGCTGAGCTTTTTCAGCTCCTTGTAGATCACCCTTACTGGACCTACATAACCTCCCGGGCTTTCAATCCACAGCAGAACTCCGCCTATGCTTTCATTCTTCTTTATCTGTCTGATTTTTGAAACCACATCCAGTGCCATGTTCTCGTCTATTGGACCCATTATGGGGAGTATGGCTATTGTAGTATTCGCTTTAGCAGGCTGCTTCTCCCTCAGTTGCTCTTTGAGATACTCAACCTGCCTCTGGAGTTCTTCAATCTTAGCCTGCAATGCTGTTATATTGCCCACAGAAGTCTTAACGGTTATATTTGGCATTTCAACTTTAACTTCGGTTGTTCTGTTCATCACCAATGCCTTTTGAAGTTCGCTGTTTTGGGTATAAAGGAGCACGTTGCTTACAACAGCCAATGCGAGAAGAAGGGTTAAGATGAACGTGAGGTACTTCCAGACTTCTTCTTTATCCATACGTATCACCTAACATTAAAGTTACGCTGGAAACTTTTAAATGTGGTGCCAAAGATTTTTATACAATCATTAGGAAAACAAAGGCAGGTGTGAAAGATGGAAATTGGAGTCAGCATTTATCCTCACTTTGTGAACAAAGACAAGAGCTTGCCCTCAGTCTTAGCTGATGTGAAGATTAAGAAGTATGATTTTGTTCAGATATTCCCGCATGCTCTGGGGCTAATAAAAAACGGAGAAGTCGTGGAAAGGAAGCTTCGCCCAGTTGAAGCAGCGTTAAAAGGTGTGGGGATAAACTACATAGTGAGAATGCCTCTCTCCGTGAATCTAAGGGATCACATTTACTACTCAAGGCATTTTAAGGTCGCAAAGGCAGTTGTTGATGTTGCAATAAAGCTTGGGGCAAAGATAATAGTCATGCAAAGTGGAAAAACGGGCAGGCTTGACTTGGAGATTGAGGCGATTCAGCAGCTTGCAGATATGGCGGGTAAGTTTGGCATTAAGATAGCACTCGAAAACACATTCAGCGTTAAAGACACGCTTTATGTTATAGACAACGTTGATAGAGACAACGTGGGCTTTGCACTTGATGTGGCACATGCATTCTTAAGCGCTCAAGGTGATGAAAACAAGCTCCTTGAAGATGTCAAACTCGGCACAGAAAAGACGGTAATCCTGATGATACATGACAATTTCGGCAAGCTGACACCTCAGGTCGAGCCTGAAGATGCCCTCGCTTATGGAGTCGGTGATCTCCACCTCTTGCCCGGTGAAGGCAAGATACCATTCGGAAAGGTTCTCAAACTGTTCGGCGATGTTCCACTGCTGCTGAAGGTCAAGGATCCAGATAAATTCGCAAAGCTGCCCGATAAGCAGACGCTGATCGAAATCCTGACAAGCATCTAAAGCTCCAGCCTTTCCTTTACCACTTTTAACAGCTCTCCAAAGGCTATCCCAATAACTTCCTTTTTTCTTGTGAAGTGGAGAACATCCTGGCTGAGGTTCTTTTTAATGATCTCCGCGGCTTCTTCAACTGTTATCTTTCTCTCGAGCCATGCGTAGGCTATTACGGCCTCGG
>JALTMZ010000220.1:0-4879 GCA_027001105.1 Thermococcus sp. | reverse complement strand
TTAATACAGCCTCGGCTATATCGCCTTTTCCATGTTTGTCAGTTCTTGGGGGTATTAAGTGAGAAAGCTTCGCCCTCTCAAGGGCTAAAGCCAGGGAAGAATTAGGAACCCTCTCAGCAGATGGATACCCCAAATACTCACTTAATGCTAAGGAGAATATGAAATTGACAAGGGAATCACCGAACTTTGAGAGATTCTTGTCTGTGAAGTCTTTCGAGTATTTCATATTAGGTCTGAAAAACTGCTCAAAACTTAAGTTTTTTGGTCAAAACTTCAAGTTGAAATTAGAGGATTTAGCCAAAAATAAGATTAATTGGACACAGAACTACTTCTTAACAGCCTTTTCCCAGGCTTCAAGGACTTCCTTGGCCCTGTCAAATATTTTCTGAGCTGCTTCTTCTAAGGCTTTTTCTGGAGTTATCTTTCCATCAGTGACAATTCTAAACTTTGGCTTTCTTGCTGTGAGAATTGGATGCTCAATTGTGTATCCAGCGAATGTGACATGCTTGTTCTCATGAAGGACCTCATTAAGCAAGTTGGCAAATGTATGGTCTTCCCCAACGAGATAAAATTCCAGGACATTCTTTTCACGCTTTATAACTTCAATTTTCATTTTCCTCACCCGTCAGATGTTTTAACATTATCTTCATAGCCTGCTCTTTGTTCTTCACGAGTTCGTATTTAAACTTATCTTCTTTATATTCTGCCACTCCGACCTCAACCATTAGGTCAAGAACTTCTTCTGGATCAATCTCAAAGACAACGGCTAAAGGTAATGCAACTTCCCTTATTTGCCTCGTGGTCTGGAGTGAAATGTCTGCAAGGTATTCTCCAAGTTTTCTTGTTAGGTTAACTATTTCATTCCACGGCATTGAGGTCTCAAGCTCATTGTTCTTAAATTCAACGGTCTCACCGAGTAGCTCAAGGGTCTTTAAAAGTATTGGGGCTGAAATGCTAACACCTGCTTCTCTAAATATATCATCCAGCACATATCTGTAGAGACCACGTTTGTTTGCATATAAGCGGGAACGAACCCTCTTATGAATGTCCTTAATCTTATAGACTGCGTCTCTGATTTCATCTTTAGTCCCTTGTATATTGATTTTTAGAGAATTGAGCTTTCCATGGACGTATATAAACGCAGGAAGGTTAAGCTTTTGAAGTTCTTTCATAAATTCCTCCTTCTCAACGTCGTCTCTTACGTGGATAACAATTACCTTCTTAGCCTTCATTTCTTACACCTAAACCTTAATCTTTCTGTAGAATGCTGAAAGCTTTCTTGTTTCAATCCTTCCACACTTGGGACATATGAGCTGGTTTCCCCTCCTCACAAGGGGAGTCTTACAGTTTGAACACAGTGCAAAAACAACACCCAAGTCCGGTGCTCTTGTTGTCAGCTGAATTGGGCTTTTTTCATCAGTCAAAACCCTCGCCCTCACTATGTCCCCTATTTTAAATTCTTTGCTCATGTCCTCAACAAAGCCTTCTTTTACCTGCGAAATGTGGATACCAGCGAGCTTTGATGTTGCTATTTCCCTATAGTCTTTCCTTCCTTCTATTCTGAGAAGCTGGACAATTGCTGCTTGAGGTTTTACCTCGATTACCTTTGCAATAACAATCTGTCCAACTTTTGGAATTGGGGGAGTATCTGTAACTGGAACAACACTTATCTCCATTTTTTCTTGGTTTATTTTAACTTTTCCAGCTCTTGTTGAATAGAGCTCTCCATTTTCTTCAATAACCCCATCTCCGGGGAGGAACTCCTCAATAACTCCCAGATAATCCCCTGGAAGAACAAAATCACCGTTTTTTACTGATTTTTTCTTCCTATTTTCAACATCCATCCCTCACACCCCACTGAATTTTAACAATCTGGTCTTTTAAGCTTATGGGCATAGCATATACTTTATAAGGAAGCTCAGAAATTATTTTAGTAAGTTTGTCAAAAGGCTTGGATGGTGATAAAGATGAGGATGCTTCTAATCCACAGCGATTATCTTGAGTATGAAGTTAAAGATAAGGCTTTAAAAAAGCCCGAAGAAATAAGTGAAGAGCAAAAGAAAGGAAGGCTCGACGAGGTTCTCGCTGTTTTTGTAAGCGTTGAGAAGGTTGACGAGCAAAATCCTGAAGAAGTTGTTGAGAAGGCTGTTGCTGAGATTAAAGACGTTGCCTCTCAAGTCAAAGCCCAAAACATATTTGTCTATCCATTTGCCCACTTAAGCAGTGAATTGGCTTCACCAGATGCTGCTCTTAAAATCCTCAAAGCAATTGAGGAGAAGCTCAAGGGAGAGGGCTTCAACGTTAAGAGGGCACCATTTGGATATTACAAGGCATTTAAGCTTTCATGTAAGGGTCATCCATTGGCAGAGCTTTCAAGGACGATAATTCCGGGAGAGGTTAAGAAAGAGGAAGAGGTTCCAGAGGCTCTGAAGAAAGAAGAAGAGCTTGTCAGCTACTGGTACATTCTCACACCTGAGGGCGAGCTGATTGAGGTTGATAAGTTTGACTTCACTGGACATGAGAACCTCAAGAAGTTTGCAAACTACGAGATAAGCAAGAGCAGAATAGCGGAGAAGGAGCCGCCTCACGTTAAGATAATGCTTGAACAAGAATTGGTTGATTACGAGCCAGGAAGCGATCCAGGAAACTTAAGATACTATCCAAAGGGAAGGCTCATCAAGTCACTGCTTGAGCAGTATGTTACGGAGAAGGTTATAGAGTATGGTGCCATGGAAGTTGAGACGCCAATAATGTATGACTTTGAACACCCAGCTCTTGAAAAGTATCTGAACAGATTCCCAGCAAGGCAATACATTGTCAAGAGTGGTGATAAGAAGTACTTCCTCAGATTTGCCGCTTGCTTTGGTCAGTTCCTCATAAAGAAAGATGCAACAATAAGCTACAAGCACTTGCCGTTGAGAATGTATGAGCTCACAAGGTATTCATTCAGAAGAGAAAAGAGAGGTGAGCTGAGCGGTCTCAGGAGACTCAGGGCATTTACGATGCCAGATATGCACACTGTTGCTAAGGACTTAAAGCAGGCAATGGAGGAGTTTAAGAAGCAGTATAAGTTAAGCATGGAGGTTCTTAAGGGCGTTGGACTCACACCTGATGACTATGAGGTTGCGATAAGATTTACGGAAGACTTCTGGAACGAGAACAAGGACTTCATAGTTGAGTTAGTGAAAATTATTGGAAAGCCGGTTCTAATTGAGATGTGGAAGCAGAGGTTCTTCTACTTCATCCTCAAGTTCGAGTTCAACTTCGTTGACAATTTAGACAAAGCTGCCGCTCTTTCAACGGTGCAGATAGATGTTGAAAACGCGGAGAGATTTGGGATCACATACTACGACGAAGACGGAAAAGAAAAGCACCCGCTCATACTCCACTGCTCACCAAGCGGTGCAATTGAGAGGGTGATGTATGCAATACTTGAAAAACAGGCAAAGCTTAGAAACCAAGGGAAGAAGCCAATGTACCCACTCTGGCTCAGCCCAATTCAGGTAAGGGTTATCCCAGTTAGCGAGGAGTACTTGGACTATGCCCTTTACATTGCAGGAAAGCTTGAGGGTGCAAGGATCAGAGTCGACGTTGATGACACAGGTGATAGATTGACAAAGAAGATTAGAAAAGCAGAGAAAGAATGGATTCCATACATTATTGTAGTTGGTGAGAACGAGAAGAGACAGGGCATTATTACTGTTAGAAAGAGAGAAGACGGCAAGCAGTATGAGATGCAACTTGAGGACTTAATAAAGGAAATAAAGCAGAGAACAGAGGGCTTCCCATACAAGCCAAGACCTCTGCCGTTACTGCTTTCCCAGAGGCCCAAATTCAGGGGTTAATTTCTTTACCCTTAATCTTTCTGCTTTTTTGCCTTTTGTTGTCCACATCGTATATGTTGATGGGGCAAACTCCTCAAGTGGAGATTTTACCAAATGGAGCCTTTCCTCAAGACCCTCATCACTTATCTTTGAAGAGGCAACTATTACATATTCACTTATGCTTGTTACCCAGGCAACAAAGCGCTGAGACACAACATCTTTGTTCAAGGGGAGGACGAGTACAGAATTTGGCATGAGTTTGGTTTTTACGGCAATTGTCTGATTCAGAAGTTTTAAAGTCATGTGTTCACCAAGCATCAGTGCAGCTCCATCCAGTGTATATACAACTCTGAATGCCTTTCTGTCTCCAAGGAGTGGTTTTATTCTGTTTTCATAGATCATGTCTATTTTTGGATTTATTGTTTCTGGATCGACATAATTCAAATAAAACACGTTTTTAAGGTTAAAACGCGATCCGTACTTTGATCCAAATACATCTATTATAGCAGCATTACCCCTTTCAAGTTCTGCACTTAAATCCAAGCCGACAAATTCAGCAGCCCTAAACAGGTTTGGAAGGGGGAGATTGTAGTTTGATATTATGCCAAAACCTCCCTTGTCAATCTCGTTTTTCAGCAGGGCAAAGCTTATCAGCCATGCCGAAGAATAGGTGTCGTAGATTACTGAGACTATAGAGTTGGGCATTATTTCCTTCTTAAAGATTTCTTGAATTAGAATCTCGCCCTCTATGCTCATTTCTTTACCCCCGCAATTACGGCATGCTTTGAAACACTTTGTTACTAAAACATTAGAATAGTTAACAGTAAGGCAATATAAAAATTTCGCTATGGCAGTTAGTAACAAAAAAGTTAAAACAAGTGTGAATTACTCTCAGGACTTAAAGCTCTCAAGGGTTTCTTTTATGAAGTCCTTGGCTTCTTCGCTAAGCTTGTCCTCTTTCACTTCCTTACCGAATTTGTCATACACCTTTCCATCAATTATGCTTATCTCAAAGACCTCATACATCATCTCATCTTTATCCTCAATTTTAATTC
>JALTMZ010000219.1 GCA_027001105.1 Thermococcus sp. | reverse complement strand
ACACCCTTGCGTACTCCCATAATCCCATACGCTACAAATACGGCTACGTCTATGAGATAGCACACTGGTGGGTTCCTGGAACGGTGACATTTGAGGCAAACATGAGCCAGTTCTGGTTCAATCTTGCCTTTTCATGGTACTACTCTTTAAAATATGCTCAGAGCATTTCACAAGAAAGTTACCGAGAATTACGGAACTATGGAATTTCAAAATATCACAAAGCAACAAATTACGGAGAGAAAGACATCCCATTAGTGGAAGTGTGGAAAGTATGGAGAACAGACATCAACCTCTACTATGCTGTTGGTGCTTACAAAGGAGCCCTGGTTCTTGAAAAGCTTGAAGAGTATACAGGCAGAGAGATATTTTTCCAGTCTCTCAGAGAGTTCTTTGAAAAATACAGATTCAAAGAAGGAGACCTCAACGATCTTGTAGCAATATTAGAAAAGAACTCAGGAAAACCAGTTAAAGAACTCTTCCAGAATTTGACAACAAGCACAGGGTTACCTTGATTTTTAATTTTATTTTATCCCCAATCTTCACAGTTAGGAAAAGATTTTTAATTTGTCCGACAAATAGATAAAATGGTGAAACAAATGGCGACAACAGTTAAGGTGTCTGCAAGGATACCCCCCGCTCTTGCAAAAGAAATGGAGAAGTTAATTGAGGCCGGAATTTACTCCAACAAAAGCGAGATTATCAAGGATGCCCTCAGAGAATTCCTGCTGAAAAAAAAGTATCTCCAAGTCGATGAAAGTGAATACATTAAAAACATGCTAAGGGCAGTTGAGCCAATCCTTGCAGAAGACTGGGAGAGCGAAGCTGACGCACACTGGGATGAGTATGGAGAAATTGATTATGAGCCAAATAAAACCCAAAGGAGAGCTTAGGCAGTGGGAGATAGTTCTCTTCGAATTTTCATTCACAAATCTGCATCAAAAGAAATTGCGACCAGTCTTGATAATTTCCAAGGATGTTTTCAATAAAATCAGCAACAGTGTCATAGCTGTTCAGATAACTTCAAACTTATCCAGCGGGTTAAAGGAGTACAACGTCATGCTCTCTGACTCTGATGTAAATAGATATGTGGGAACCAAGCCAATGTATCCAAGCTTGATAAAGCCATACATCATCTTCACTATTGAAAAGCAATTAGTTAAAAAGAGAATTGGCTTGCTGAAACAACATAAAATCAAGGAAGTCAAGAAAAACTTAAAAAGGTTGTTCTAGATCTCTTGCCCTTAGAGGCAGGAAGTTATCTTGTTCTATCGAACTTAGTCTCCCCTCAACTTTCTCCCCTCTTCGAGCTCTCTTCTCAAAGTTCTTGCCTCAAACTCTGCATCCTTAACCCTAAACACCTTTGCAATCCTCTCAACTGCTTCGAGCTTCCTAATTATGCCATCAAGCCACGTAAATATGTCCCCGGGATAAAGAATTAGACCATACATCTTCCTGAAGTACTCACTTATCTGAGTTGGATGCTTCCCTTCTCTCCTCAGCTCTATGATGCGGTCGCTTATTCTGTGCATCGCATACTCAGTGCACTCTTTCTCTTCACACATAAAGAAGTCCTGATAAATCGTGAAGAGCCTCTCTTGAGCATTTGGGCTGAGCTCCGGGATAACCTTATCGAGTTCCTCTAAAATCGAAGCAAAGCTTGGGGAAAAGATGTTGGCACTCAGCCTTCCTCTAACCGCCCCTTCCAGCTCCCTCTGCAGAGTTCCGCTGAGATAAACATTTTCAAAAGGCAAAAGCGTGATTGCAATCTCTCTTGGACTCTTCTTTGTGAGGTTTTCTCGTATGAACTGAGCTTCACTTGGCAGCAAAAAGCTCATGCTGACAGCTCTTCCGTAAGGTGTAACATTCACGAGCTTGCCCTTAAGCTTAACAAACTCATGCTCCTCAAGCTTCTCCAAAACCTTTTCAGCACTTTGATTTGCGCCCAAACATTTACTCTGAACTTCTTCTATATCATCCAAGTATGAGAACACACATGCATGGGCTAAAACTTGGTCTTGCTCCAGCTCATCACTCCACTCAAGGTAAACGGGTTCAATAGGTGCAGTCAAAAGCTTAAATGCAACTTCATCTTCGCTTTGCTCCATTTGAGCTGAGTATTTCTTCCCAGGCTCAATTATGAGGTAAACCTTTCCCTTCTCATGATAGAGAGGTCTCCCGGCTCTTCCAAGCATCTGGTGGAACTCTCTAACGCTCAGCCACTTGTTTCCCATAGCCAAGCTTTCAAAAATTACCTGACTCGCTGGAAAATCAACTCCCGCCCCTAAAGCAGCTGTAGTTACAACAACATCAAGCATCTGAGCTTGAAACTCCATCTCTGTGAGCTTTCTTTGATGATATGGCAAGCCCGAGTGGTAGGGCTTTGCTTTCAATCCCCTGCTTGTTAAAAACGCAGCAAGTTCGTGGCATCTCTTCCTCGAAAAGG
>JALTMZ010000218.1 GCA_027001105.1 Thermococcus sp. | reverse complement strand
TCCCTTCTCCTCAAGCCTTTTCATTATCTCAAGGCAGATATTTTCTGAAGTGGGAATTTCAATTATCTCATTGAGAAGTCTGTGGTCGAAATCTTTCAGGGTCTCCTTTAAATGCTTTTTGAGATCAAAAAAGTCCATGACCATCCCGTTCTCCCTGATATTTCCTTCTATCTCAATTTCAACCTTGAAGTTATGTCCGTGAATCTTTCCACACTTCTCATGACCCGGAATTGAATGTGCTGCGCTGAATTTCTCGCTAACACCTATTCTCATCATTTCACCCCCATATATTTGTGGGTTTGAGGAATCACTCTCGTGTCTCTGAATTCAAGCATCATTTCCTGAAGCTTTAAAATGTTTTGTATGCCAGAACCAAACACAGGTTGAAGAACAAAACATTTTACATAGTCCGTTATACCATACGCCCTATGTATAACATCCTCCAGGTCAAACCTCTCAGGGAGGACTATTTTTGAGAATGTTGTTCTGCTGTTTGAATTCTTCAGCATCCGATACGTATCAACAGTTCTTTCGTAAATTTCCTCATAATCTCCATTAACAGCCTCTTTAATTTTCAGATCCCCAGCAACAATGTCGAAATGCTTTAGCAATTTGGCCTTTTCAGGCAGAGTCATGTTCGATTCGAGGTAAAACGTTCTGGTTTTTTCAATCTCTGAAATAAAATCTGCATAGATCAGGGGTTCTCCCCCGGTAAATGAAATAGAGTGTACCCTTTCTGAAGAATCGATCACGTTCTGGATGTAGTTGACTTCAACCGGATTATTTATTTCCCTGTTATTGGCATAATCAACGCATTTCTCATTGTACCCGGTGTCGCAGTACCAGCAGTCAAGATTGCATCCTGAAAATCTTATGAAGAGCTGTCTCACACCGCAGAATATACCTTCTCCCTGAATTGAGTAAAAAATTTCACTTATCTGTGCGTTCATGCTCTTCCTTCATTTTTCGGTATATCTCAACACCTCTCTCCCACTCCTCATCGCTCAGCAGTGGATCTCTTGCATTGTTCAGCAGAAAAGCCTCGGTTCTTTCAAGACAAGTTCCGCATGAAAGGCATGGTCTCTCTTTGCCCTCATAACAGCTCCAGGTTAGCTCGTAGGGAACCTTCAGCTCAAGTCCCAGCTTAACGATTTCGTCTTTTGTCATGTCAGCAAAGGGTGCCTTCACCTCAACGGGAGTCCAGAGATTTGCAAGATAAACCGCTGCATCAAGTGCCTTAACAAATTCCTTTCTGCAGTCTGGATATATACTGTAATCGCTTTTGTGGGCAGCATAATAAACCTCATTTGCCCCGATTTTCACCGCATAGCCTACAGCGATGGACAGCATTATCATGTTTCTGTTAGGAACTATTGTTCTTCTCTGCACCTCCTCACTGTAAAATGCTTTTGGAATGCTTTCGTCTGAAGTCAGTGCTCCTGCTGAGATTAGTTCATGGATGGATGAAATATCAACAACTCTATGCTCAACCTTTCCCCTGCTTTTAGCCTTTTCAGCAATAATTTTTGAGTGTCCAATCTCTTTTGAGTGTTTCTGTCCGTAATCGAAAGTAAGGACGTGGACATCATAACCCTTATCGAGCAGATAGTAAAGCAGGGTTGAGCTGTCTATTCCTCCGCTGAGTATGAGGACTGACTTCATGCTATGAACATTTTCAGTTCTGCTAAATACGTTTTTGGGCTCTACTTTATTCATTTATAAGTCTTACCTTAATGTAGGACACCAGGTAATCTTTATTTCTCACCTGAGGTAATCACACTGATGGACATTGTATCTCCAGACTGGAATGATGCATTAAAAATTTCCGTGGAGCTTGGCATAACATTCTACGATGGATTGTATGTTCAGCTTGCATTGAGCGGTGAGGCATCCTTGTTACTGAGGACAGAAAACTCAGAAATAAAGTTGAAAAAGTGGTGGAAGTAATCTCAGTTCAAGATGTAGGGTAACTTTTTTCCTCAGTCTTTCTGGAAGTGATCCTTATACCTCTCCTTTAACACTTTCTTGTCAAACTTGCCAACGCTTGTCTTGGGAATTTCATCAACGAAGATGATATTATCGGGCAGCCACCACTTCGGAAATTTTTCCATCAGATGTGCTATCAGTTCATTCTTTATTTTCTCTCGTTCTTTCTTCTCTTTCAGAACAACAAATGCAATGGGTCTTTCCTGCCACTTTGGATGCTCAACTCCAACAACAACAGCCTCTTTCACGGAAGGATGGAGCATAAGATAACTCTCTAAATCCTGACTTGAAATCCACTCTCCACCGCTCTTTATGAGATCCTTTGCCCTGTCCACTATCTTTATGTATCCCTCTTCATCCACAACAACTATGTCCTCTGTTCTGAACCAGCCGTCAATGAATTTCTCGGCAGTTTTCTCAGGATCCTTGTAGTATTCGGATGTAACCCAGGGTCCCCTTACATAGAGC
>JALTMZ010000217.1 GCA_027001105.1 Thermococcus sp. | reverse complement strand
CTTCATTACAGCATACCCATGCATTGGTTTCTTGCTTAGCAGATAAAGCACGAGCAACTTTAGATGTCCCTTAAACTTTGGTCGCTCCAATGCTTTTCACCTCGATATATCGGTAGATATATTAATAGTTATAAACCTTTTGGATGTATGGATTATTTGGAAAATATGAATATCCTTTTAAGTGCGGTAAAGATTATTTTAATTGGGGATGCTAAATGAGGCTCGTTCTTAAACCTCTCTTTGAAGTAGAACTTCCCCCAGAGTTTGTTGATATCTTAAAGGCAAAAATAAGGGGTAGAGAAATTAAAGAGGGGGAAGTTGTTGAGATTGACCTATTAGGGAAGCCGTTAAAATTTGAGGTCATTTATGCAGAACCTAAAGAATTTAGAGTGAGAGAGGACACAAAAATAGAGCTTTCCTCAGAAAAACCCCTGACTCTGGACTTTGAATTTAATAAGGCTGTCCGAAATGTTATATTTCTCGAAAAGAGCATTGTACTCATTTTTGAAGACGAGATCTTAGTCTTGACTGAGGACGGACACAAAATTTATAATGAAAAATTCGAAGGGCTTAAAGAAGTTAGGGGGACTAAAAATATGCTGGTGGTAGTTCATGGAGAAGGTAAAAAGCTCAGACTCATTCACATTTAATGAGAGCTGGGAAGAAAAGAAAAAGCGGGCGTTGAAAATTGTCAAAAAGTTAATTGAGATGTATCCAAGGGATAGAATTCTACACGGAGACCCTTTCTTTACCCTTATAAGATGTATAATCTCCCAGAGGAATAGAGATGAAGTGACTGACAGGGTAAGTGAGCTGCTTTTTAATAGGTATCCGACAATTCATGCCCTGGCAAATGCTAAAATCGAGGATGTTCAGAAGTTGTTGAGGGAGAATGGAGTTGGTTTATGGAAAAATAAGGGAAAGTGGATTGTCGAGTGTTCTCGGATAATTCTGGAAAGGTACAATGGAAAGGTTCCCAACATGTTAGAGGAGCTTGTTAAACTGCCGGGCATTGGAAGGAAATGTGCGAATATAGTTCTGGCCTATGGATTCGGCAAACAGGCAATCCCTGTTGATACCCATGTGAACAGGATAAGCAAGCGTTTAGGTTTAGCTCCACCAAAAGCTTCACCTGAAAAAGTTGAGGAATACTTAAAAGAGCTGATTCCTAGGGAGCTTTGGATCTATGTGAATCATGCAATGGTGGATCATGGAAAAGCAATCTGTCGCCCAATAAGTCCAAGATGCAATGAATGCCCTTTGAAGGCACTCTGCCCATATGCAAAGGGTTTTATTAGTGATGAAGAGATAAGAAAGACTTAGCTGGGAAATTTTATATACCTAATTGTTGATTTCAAGATGAGAAGGAAGGAGGTGCCAGAGATGGAGGGTGAGAGCGATGACAGTCCTTTTGGATCTGAAAGAGAGACTAAAAGAAGCATATACAGCAACATTAGCTTCATTAGTAGTTTCATTGATAATTGGGTTCTTTGGAGGAACTTTTCTGGGCAAGTATTTTAATAAGATTCGTTCTGCCTATCCCGGCATTTTGGTGATTCTTCCAGGTATGATGGGGCTGAGAGGAAATGTTTTTGGTTCCATGGCATCTCGGTTTTCAACGATGCTTTATTTGGGTGATTTAGAACCAAAAATTAGAGAGAAGAGGGTTTTAAGGAACATTGTGATTGCAATGATGCTTTCTCTCATTCCTGTTACAATCCTTTGGATGATTGGGGTAATTAAGGGGATCCGCTATCATTCCTTTCAGATTTTGCTGATAGTTATAAGCTCTACGATTTTTGTATCTCTGTTACTTGGATATTTTACAGCGTTTGTGACGATATTTTCTTTTAAAAGAGGGACGGATCCAGATAGTGTTGCCGCCCCTTTAGTTGCTTCAATGGGGGATCTGTTGACAATACCGTCTCTTATGGCCTTTATCCTCATCTTAGAGCATTCTAAAACAGTGTTTTGGACTTCGAATATTGGTCTTATACTTCTTCTTTTATTTCTTGTTGAAATCAGCAAAGTAAGAAGAACTGAGCTTTTGGAGTTCAAAGAGCTTTTTGTGATAATAACCCTTTTGGCTCTTCTTTCCCTAATCTCTGGATTTACACTGGAGAAATTCAGCCACTTAATCCAAGCCTCTGTAGTTCTTGGTTTTGCATATCCTTCTCTGCTCAGCAGCTTTGGAAACTATGGCTCTGTTATCGCAGCAAAAACTTCAACAAAACTACATCTTGGAGAGATTGAAAAGTTCTTTTCTGTGGAACCGTTTTTGGATATACTGTCTCTATTTGCAACCACTCCTGTAATAGGCAGTTTAATAAACATCTTTGGCATCATGCTTGCAAGGCTTATTCTTGGAAGCAGCGTATCTTTTTCCTTAGAGCTTGCTCTCACGTACCCACTTATGGCACTTTTCATAATGTTCTACTCCTACACTATCTCATACTTCCTTTTCAAGAGGGATATAGACCCTGACAACGTTGCAATTCCACTAATTTCAAACAACAGCGATATATTCGGCACGATATACGCTGTTTTAATAGCAAAGCTCATTGTAGGTGGTTAAATTGATAGGTGTCTCAACATATGCCCTGTTTGACAGAAGTCTGGGTGTTGCTATATACAAACTTAGGAAATTTCCCTTGGACTTCGTTGAAATAATGAGCGAAGGGTATCACGTATTGGATAAATACAACTACAGGTTTCATCTTGAATATTTAGAAAGCTATGGCATGAAAAACATTATTCACGCTCCCTTCAGCGATTTAAATCTTGCCGCACTCAATGAAAAGCTTCGAAGAGTAACGCTTGAAATAATCTGTGAAACTCTTGAAATTGCACATGAAATGGGTTCTCTCTTGGTTGTTCTTCATCCGGGACATTATTCACCTTTGAGCCTCAAATTCTCCAATGCCTATGAAAAAGTCCATAAACGCTCTTTGGAAGAAATTGACAAGGTGTCTGAGAGAATTGGAATTAAGGTAGCTCTTGAAAATATGCCAAAATTTCCAATTTTAGACGGTCAAACTGCTGGCAGGATACATGAGTTAATTGACGGTACAAATCTATATGTTACTTTCGATGTGGGGCATTTGTACACAGTGACTGATGATTTTGCTGAATTCATTGAAGTCTTGAAAGATAAAATAATCCATGTTCATCTTCATGACAATGATGGAGGAAACGATTCTCACTTGGCATTGGGGGAGGGCACAATTCCGTGGGATGATGTGCTTAGATTATTGCCCAAAAATGTTACTTGGAGTCTGGAGGTTAGAAGTTTGGATGATTTTAAAAAGAGCTTTGAATTTTTGAAAAGTTACCTAAAATAGTTCTGGGCATTTCTTCCAAATTACTATCATCAATGTAGTTTCTAATTCATCAACGATTCTATTTGACATACATAAAACTTTTATACAGCGAAAGGAAGAAAGTTAATTGGAAAAAGCTTCGAAAGAGAGCTTTATTCAACGAAAGTTTTTAACTAAAGGTGATAGAAATGGAAATGCCAAAAATCGTTGAAGAATTAAAGCCTTTTTTTGAACCAAAGGCAGTCGCTATCATCGGAGCAACGAACAAAAAAGGAAAAGTTGGAAATGTTATTTTTGAGAACTTTAAAAGGAATAAGGAGCAGGGAATTTTCAAGGGTAACATTTATCCTGTGAATCCAAAGCTCGATGAAATCGAAGGATATAAGGTGTATAAGAGCGTTAAGGAACTTCCTGACGACACAGACTTAGCTGTTATTTCTATTCCTGCACCATTTGTTCCAGCCACGATGAAGGACATTGCGGAAAAGGGCATCAAAGCAGTTATAATCATCACGGGGGGCTTTGGAGAGCTTGGTGAAGAAGGAAAGAGATTAGAAAGAGAAATCTACGAAATAGCAAAGGCAAATGGAATTAGAGTTATTGGACCAAACTGTGTTGGTGTCTATGTTCCAGATACAGGTGTAGACACTGTGTTCTTACCGGAAGAAAAGATGGACAGACCAAAGAGCGGTCCAATAGCTTTTGTTTCTCAAAGCGGAGCTTTCGCAGCAGCAATGCTTGACTGGGCTGCTTTGGCTGGTATAGGGATCGGAAAAATGGTCAGCTATGGAAATAAGATAGATGTAGACGATGCCGATTTGATGGACTATTTCATTTATGACGACCAAATTAAAGTTGTTACCTTCTACATTGAGGGAGTTAAGGACGGTAGAAAGTTCATTGAAGCTGCAAAGAGGATAACAAAAGTAAAACCAGTCATTGCACTGAAGAGTGGAAGAACCGAGTATGGAGCAAAGGCTGCTTCATCACACACTGGTTCATTGGCAGGTGCGGATGTTATTTACGATGCGGTATTCAAGCAGACTGGAATAATCAGAGCTGAAGACTTTGAGCACATGTTTGATGTTGCTAAGGCATTTGCAAAGTGCAAGCTTCCAAAAGGCGACAGGATTGGGATAATCACTGATGGCGGTGGAGCTGGAGTCATGGCAAGTGATGCAGTTGCCAAATTCGGCTTGAAGATGGCGCAGCTCAGCGAAGAGACTCTCAAGTTCCTTAAGGAGAACTTCCCACCGCATGCAGTCGCTGGTAACCCAACTGACGTTGTTGGTGACACAGACGCTCAAAGATACAAGATTGCAATTGAGGGCTTTGTAAATGACCCGAATGTTGACGCTATTCTGGTAATAGTTCTCTTCCAGGTGCCGCTCTTAAATGAGATGGAGATAATTGAGATCCTATCAGAGTATGCAAAGAAGAGTGAGAAGCCAATTGTGGCAGTTGCAATGGGTGGTAAAAAGACGGAATATTATGCAAAGTTGCTTGAGGAGAAAGGAGTTCCAGTGTATCCAACACCTGAAAGGGGAGTTAGGGCTTTGGCTGGTCTTGTGCAATATGCAAAATATTTGAAGAAGATTGAAGGGGAGTGATTTTATGAAGGATGAAGCTTTGAAAGTTATTAATGATGTTTTGAGCAAAGGTAGAAAAGCCTTGGTTGAATATGAAGCAAAGCAAGTTTTGAAGGCTTATGAACTGCCTGTCCCAGATGAAAAGCTCGCAAAGACCCTTGATGAAGCCCTTGAATATGCAAAAGAACTTGGCTATCCAGTTGTTCTCAAGCTGATGTCACCACAGATACTTCATAAGAGTGACGCAAAAATCATTGCCCTGAACATCAAAAATGAGGAAGAGCTGAAAAAGAAGTGGGAGGAAATTCATGAAAATGCCAAAAAATATCGCCCAGATGCAGAGATTTTAGGTGTTTTGGTTGCTCCAATGCTTAAACCTGGAAGAGAAGTTATCATTGGTGTAACTGAAGATCCGCAGTTTGGACATGCAATAATGTTCGGTCTTGGTGGCATCTTCGTCGAAATCCTCAAGGATGTTACATTTAGAATTATTCCAATTGAGGAAAAAGATGCTTGGGCAATGATAAAGAGCATTAAGGGCTATCCAATCCTGGCTGGTGCAAGAGGAGAGCCACCAGCTGACATGAAGGCATTGGTTGACATGATGTTGAAAGTCTCAAAGCTTGTTGACGATCTAAAAGACTACATAAAGGAGATGGATCTAAACCCAGTCTTTGTCTACAACGAAGGCGAAGGAGCAGTTGTAGTTGATGCGAGGATAATTTTGAAGTGATTTTGCTCTTTTCATATTTCTAAAACTTTTGGCTTCTTCCCTAAAAACTCCGCAGCAGTTAAAAGATTTTTATTAAGCTTTTCTGCAGTCTCCCAGACCTCTTTTGTATGCTCTTTGAAGTGAACCTCTCTTGGTAAATGGTGATCATAGATAATAATTTCAGCGTCGATCCCTTTCACGATTTTAACGGCATTACCTATTGCTCTTTTTAGGTTTGTTTTGTTCAATAAATAGCCAAGCATATATGTCATAGGACCATCTAAAATGAGAACATTTGGGTTTTCTTTAATTATCCATTCCGCATAGTCCTCTATTATTGGGCCGTTTAAATCGCTTGAATGGATTAATTTCTCTTCATCGTGCTCAACAATAGTTGAAATTATCCATCCAACTCTTGAAAACTCAATTCCATGAAAGAGAGGCTTTGTAAATTTAATTTTTGTGTCTCCAAAGCGAAACTCCTTTCCATCAGCGAAGAAAACTTTTAGATCTTTAAATGTCATTTCCGGGATTCTTGGAGTGGAGTTCCATTTCTTGGCTCTATTTTTAAACCACTTAAACCCTTTCTCGAGCAATTGTTTCCTTCTCTTGCTATACTCTCCAAAGTTCTTTGAAGATGCAATTGGGAGCTCTTTTATAGGGTTCGGATATTCTTTTGTCTCTGGTTTTGCCAAAACATTTTCGAGGATTATCTCTCCAAAGTAATGGTAAAGATTTGAATAAAAATACTCAGCTCTTTTCCTTTGGGAATCATTTATGTAGCTGTTTGGGTTCTTCGCTAAGAGTATCTTTCCTTCATAAACCTCCATATTATCTGGGAAATAGTGGTCATAGTGATAATGAGAAACTACAATAACATCTGCTCTTTTACTCGCTTTTATTATTTTTCTTTCTCCTTTAATCAGCCATCTGATCTTTTCCTCTTCACTTGCAGGAAAGCTTGGTTGCATAATGGCAATTCCTGGGTCAATTAGGATTGATATATCAGATGTCTTAACAAACACACATGAACTTTTAGCTCCTAAGGAGTCAAACCACACAGGCTTAAACGATAGCTTCATGGTAGCTTTTCTGCTTTTATCGATTTAAACTTTAAGATGAAAGCTCCCAGAGCTGAGGCTCCAAAAATGCCCACGAAAGCAAAGCCCAGCTTGAATCCAAGGAATCCAACTATTATCGGCCCCAAAGCTTGTCCAATGTCTTTTATGCTCTCCAAAAAACCCAAGGCTGTACCTTTGAGCTTTGAGATTTCTGTTGCTAAAGGCTTTGTTGAGGCTTCGCTTATTGAAGCGCCAAGTGAAAACAGCACAGCCCCAAGGATTACCAAAGGTAAGGATCTTGAAAATGCAAAGATCAACATTGCTGAGCTTACCAATCCCATACCAAAGATTATTGGCTTTATTCTCCCAATTTTGTCGCTTAAATAGCCGGCATAAGGCTTTACAATTGCCATTATTGAAACTTCCACCGTCAGGATTAGCCCAGAGAGCCAAGCCTTATCTTCGAGGAAGTAGAAGAGGGGTAGAAACGTTTCAATACTCTGGTACGCCATGTAAACTGAAGCATCCAAAATTCCCAATAGGAGCAGGTCAGAACTGAAGGAAAACTCAAATTTTTTCATTTCTTTTCCTGTCTCTGGAAATGTGAAGGTTAAGGCAAAGACTATGGAGCCGAAGAAGGAGCAAAGAAGAAAAACAATCCAAAAATTAACAAAATAAATGAGAGTTCCAGCCAAGAGAGGTGCCAAAGCCCTTCCAACTAAAGTTGAAGAACTCAGAAGCCCCATAAATGTTCCTTTCTTCTCTGGAAACAGGTCGCTTATCAATGCCAATGAAACGGGAACGAAAATGGCAGTTGCTATTCCATAATACGCTCTAACCAAAGCCAAGGTTAAAGCATCTTTTGCTAAGAAATACAGAACGGGAGCGCTCAAGAAGACAAATCCACTAATTTTCAGCAGCTTTTTTCTCCCATAGATATCGCTTAGAAAACCTGAAGCAAAGTTAGCAAAAATTCCTGTTACCGTTGATGCCGAAGCTATTAATCCAATTTCTCCTTTTGTTAGCCCCAAACTTTGTGCATAGAGCGGTAATGTAGGGGATTTGCTCATAGTTGAGCTGAGTATTGCGAAGAACCCTGCGATCATTATGAGATACAGTTTTTTCATGAAAGAAGCTTTTGGTATTAATGGATAAAAATCTTCTTGTACAAGCACTGTGTCAAAGAGCGACTACTCAATAGACAGGGCCTTTTGGTTTTCAGCTTGTGAGAAGTGGAAGAACCTTCTGTAAAAAGTTAGGCTGAAGTAAGTAAAAAATGAAGTTAAACGAGAGCGATTGCTAAGAAGCCAACCAAGAATAATATTCCAAATGATATCAAGAATGTTCTTCTGAACTCGTTACTGGGTGTGTTGAACTTCAAATCAGCAACCCAGATGATCCCACCAATCAAAACAATTATATATCCAATGATGATTGCATAGCACGGTATTCCTGTACATATCTCCTTTTCCCATACAATTTTTTGTCCCCAAGCTCTTATCATTAAGCCTAGTCCGGGCATAGCAGCACCCACATAAGCCAACCTGCTCATCCGAACCAACCTCCGCCAACTTTAACTTTTCCCGGGAATTCAGATGAGAGCACCTGATAGTACCCCATTCCCTCTTCTGGCAGTAGAAAGTCAAAGTTAAATGTCCCCTTCTTACCTTTGGGATCAACGTATGTAACTTCCATCTCCGTGTATTTCTTGTTGAACTTGATCCGCTGTATGCCTTCTCTGGTGAAGTACGGCAAATCCTCTGGCATTTCCATGGAGTAGTACATTCCGTCATGGGCATAGAAGTGGAAACCTTTGCTGGTTAGATAGAGAACTGAAACCACTCTCTTATCCGTATCATACCGTTTAAACACTCCCGGTATCTTTAAAATGTACTTTCCTTCCGCAACTTCTTTGGTTTCTAAGTACTTTTCCTTGGCTCTATAGGCATTTTTGAGAAAGTCTTCTTCCTGATAGAACCGCTTTATCATCTCAATAGCCTCTTCATACGTGGCTCTCTCCAGTATTGTAAAGCCAATTAGAGTGCCTGAAAGTACCGCCATGCCTGTAATTCTATATTTTCTTGGTTCATCTACAGGTCGAACGATTATCTTAAGAGCTCCAATGTCGAAAACTATTGGGTTATCTTCTTCAGAGAGAGGCCTTGGATAGGTTTTTGGTATTTTCTCAAAGAGTTCCAATGCCTCTTCAAGCTTTAGCTTTCCAAACTTTGTTCCCTTAGAGCCGTCAAAGACGAGTTCTTTTGAGAACTTCTTTTTGCTGACACCTACTACATGCACCTTGTATTTGTGCTCTTTTGAAGTAAGCTTTCCTACCGGATATCTTCCAACGAGAATTCTCTCTCGAATTTTTCATTTTCTTTTTTTCCTGGCTTTGGAGTTTCTATTGCAGTTTGAGGAACTATTTTTGGCTCTACTTTAGGTTGTTCATTTGAAAATTCTTCTCTCTTAGGTTCTTTCCCAATTTCAAGGGATGCTCCACAGTATGGACAGAACCTAAAGTCTCCTCTAAGTTCTCCTCCACAGTATGGGCAAAATTTAAAATTGTGGGACATCTTCTGTTTCCTCCACTAATGAGCCGAAAACCTCAGAAGAGGCTTCGACTCATTATGGTGGTTATTCAATGGTTGACTAACAGCTTACGCCCTAATAAATTTTACATAATCCAAAAGTTATTAACAAATATTGTAAAACTTCTTGTTTAGAAATTTTTAACTATATAAAGGTAATATTATAAAAATGTAAATCAAGTCCCAAATGCGGTACAGAAGTTGATGAGGAGTTTGATTTCTGCCCTATTTGTGGCTATGACTTAAGGAAGGTTAAAGCAAAGCTTGAAGTATGGAAGAGAACAGCAAAGATGGCAGAAAAACAAGGAAAATTTGAAAAAGAAGTGGGGGCATCAAAGCAGTTTGAGAAAGTTTCAAAAACTGTTGATAAGATCTTCAAGGAAGATATCAGATG
>JALTMZ010000216.1 GCA_027001105.1 Thermococcus sp. | reverse complement strand
CATCAAGTTTCTTGCTGGTGATGTCATGTCCAAGCTCATGGTATAGAAAGTCCAAAATCCAAAGCTCATCAAATTTCCTGTTGTTTACGTAAACAGCGTTGAGAGGGAGACCAAATATGGTGTCCTTGGCCCTTTCTAAGCTCCATAAAGTCCTCGGAGGAGCCCTTCTTACAAGAGGTGGCATTCCACCAGAGCCGTAAATCTCAGTGCCGTTGTCCTCTGCATAAAAGCTGTGTCCGTGGATGCACACCAAATATGGTAGATGGAACTCAAATCTGACGTTTGTTAGGTTCATGTAAGGCTTCATGAACTCATCAGGAGGTAGGGACTGAATAGCAGAAATATAAACATCTAAATCCCGTTCATAATAGCTTTCGTGGGCTTTAAAGAATTCCATGAAGTTCGTATCCTGAGCGAATGCCCTTAGAGCATCGATGATTTTATCCAAATCTGAGTCCTGCCATTCTGTATAAATCCTCTTCATTTCAGGGGGATTTGAGAATTGGAGGATATACGCATCGAGGACAAAAAGCTTGTAATCCCTTTGAGGAATTGTCTCTGCATCGCTGAAGTATTGCCTCAACATTTGAACTGCAGTATGGTTCTTATAACTGCCAAAATATGCCTCAACATCTTGGATGTAGTCATGATGGGATATGACGAACTCATCAGCCCCGAAAGCGAGGTAATAAACGATGCTCAAGAGCTCCTCATTTGGATTTATCTCAACATAAACCTTGTCTGTTTGATACTGATACGAATAGACCGGAGAAGTGAGAATCACAAAAATTAAGAAAATCAAAAGCTTCCTCACAGATCTCCACCCATAGGGATTTTGCACATATCTTTAAAAAATTTGCACAAGGTTTTAAAGTTAAACAGATTAATGATTTTAGGGTGACCTAAAAATGAGAGCGAAGGCATTAATCCTCATACTCATCATCACTTCACTATTATCTCCCGAGGTAAGTGCTGAAAAGCCTCTTATAGTCGCAAGCATACCTCCCTTGGCGGAGATCGTAAAAGAGGTATTCGGAGACTCTGTAGATGTCGTTTACATTGTCCCGCCCGGAGCTGATCCTCACCAGTACCAGCTTACTCCCGAGCAGATTGAGCTCATCAAAAAGGCTGATGTTGTTGTAACAGCCAACGGACATCTACCAGCAGAGCAGAAGATGAAGCAACTTAAGGAAGAGGGAACGATAAACGCAGAGGTGCTGTTTGCAGAGGATTACGGGAAATACGGCTTCAGATTTCTGCCTGAAAGATGGTACAATAATAAAAACAACCCGCATGGGATATGGCTTGACCCGTACAATGCTCTGGCAATTGCAAAAGCTACAGCTGAAGCATTGTCAGAAAGATATCCGCAGAATCAAGAGCTTTATGAGAGACAGTATGAGAGGTTTGAAACAAAAGTTCTGGCAATAGTTAAAGCGTACAAAGCTTTGGCTGAGAACTCAACTGCCATTATCGAACTGCCCTCTCAGCAGTACGCCCTTGAGTGGCTTGGGGTAAAGGCTGTAGCATCTATAAAGCCTGAAGCAGAGGTTCCTGCTAAGAGTGTTGACGAAATGCTAAAAACAGCAAATGCTGTAGATTTCATAGCTTATTCCTCTAAAAGTCCAGAGGCTCTAAAGAATGCTGCTATTGAACTTGCTCAGAGGTCTGGAAAGCCCTTAGCTGACATAACAACAATCTGGGTTAACAAACCATATACTGAAGTCCTGATTGAAAACTCCAAAGCCATAATAGATGTATTGAACCTGAAAACAGCACCCATTCAGCAAACTACAAAAGCAGAAAACATCAATATCACCTATGTTATCCTCTCATTGATTGTCGGAATCTCACTGGGGATGGCAGTTGGAGCTTTGATTAAGGATTAACTAAGTTCTAACTCGCTAAAATAGAGTTGCGAAATGTTTAAATTTTCCATAGCAGAAGCTCTTACATGACAAAAATGGCAGGAATTAAGTTAAGAATACTTCTTATTGTAATACTTTTTGCCCTATTTCTTTCACCAAAGATATATGCTCAAGAGGGAAAAGTTGTATTTTCCATTGCTTCAGTAATTCCAGGAGAAAATCAAGCATTGATTCTGGCTGGTTATCAGCATCTTACAGACTGCTACTCTATGGGTGGTTGCTATAGAGCTGGAAAGCTGAGCTGGTTCCTGTATGATGGAGAGAAATTCAAAGAGATAAATCTGAATGGCTTAACACCTTTGTTCTGGAACAACGGCTGGATTTTGGAGAGAATAGTTAGAGATGAAAAGGGAGTCCCCAAAACATTTGAGCTCTATAGATACACTGCTGATGAAAGAGAGAAGTTGCTCTCATTGAATGTAAGTGTTGATACGCGGTACAACTTTGTTAGGGAGTATTCAAACGGGTCAACTGTAATGATAGTGCACATAACTCGCAATGGTTTTCCACGAACCAACCATATTTACTTCTTTGATTTATTCAAGAGAACAATTTCAGAACCCATTGTAATTAAGGAAGAGTTTAACCACGTGTTTTATGGGAACGGAGTGTGGTTTTTAGTTTATAGATATGGTGATAGAGGAGGAGTTTATGCAATAAAAGAAGGGAAAGTCTACCATTTCTCAAAAAATGCTGACTTTGTAGACTTTTCCTTTAACGGAACCCATGTGCTCATCGTTTATAGTGGATATGTGAACAGAACACTTTGGAATGCCGTGTATATATGGAACTTTACAGATGAAAAGTTCATTTTGAATACCACTGCGTTCAGATATCCTCTAAGAGTTTACGGGTGGAATCAGAGCTGGTATCTTGGAGGAGGTGGCTTGGACTGGTGGCACCTGTATAAGCTTGAAAACAGAAGTCTCAAGCTGGTTTCAACTAAATTCGTCTCTGCATTCTCTCGCTTTTCCGGAACTCCAGCGCTTGTAGTTGGAAGCAAAATAATCTGGCTGAAAGGGCTTGCTGACACTGACTTGAGCATATACTATTATACCGAAATGATGGAGCATTGGCTCACTCCACAGCCCGCTCCTTTCAATGGTAGTGTTGCTTACGTTGAGTATGAAAGAGACAGAAAGCTTGTGATTGTAAAAGACAACACAACAACAGAGATTCCGCTCAACGACAAATTCGGCTTCTATGCGATAATTCCTACAAAGAGATATCTGCTTCTCCTACGCTACATAAAAGATGGAGACTCAGCACTTTTAAAGTATCAGAACGGAAGGCTTGTAGATCTAACCCAAAAACTTGAAGCTCTTTGTGAAAAGCCTAAGCCGGTTTACTATCATATTTCTAATATTAAGGCTTGGAGGAATACATTCCTTGTCTATCTTACCCCTTCTGAGGGACATGACGAGCTGTTTCATTACAACGGGAGCTTTAAGTATGTTGGGAGGTTCTTTTATCCGCTGGGACAGTTTGGGAGGTTTTACATCATTAACAACTACAAAGACTACTCTCATATCTACAACGGCTCGTGCATACACAACCTTCCACTTAAGGGAATCTACACTGATAGGAGAATTCTGATTGCAGTGAACGGAACCACTACTCAGGCTTATGTCTTAGAAGGTGATAAACTGAAAAGCATCGCCATAATCAATGAAACTCTTTATTTTTGGTATAAGGCTGGCCCTTATCCTGTTTTTCTTGACAAAAAAGCATTTAAAAGAGTTTACGTTTTTGATGGGAGGACATTCCATAAACTGCCCTTTGAGAGAAGGAACAACAATGAAGTCGCTGTTGCTTATCTCAATGAATCTCTGCTGATAGTGCACGCTAAATACATGAGTATGGAGTGGAAAAACAAGGAAGAGCCTTCAATTTACAAGTTCAACACGACGGTTTACAGGTGGGATCTCACTAAGATTGCAGAATTTCATCGTTTCTTAATTCCACTCGACTACAAGAATGACAGCATTATTCTGGGTTATCGCTCACATGGAGTTTATGCACCGAATTCTCCATTTAAAGGGATATACGCTTACAATAGGGAACTCAGGGTTCTTTTCGAGCCCAAAGATCGGACTGTGTATTATTATATTAATGGAACAGTCGTTGCTCAGAGCTGCATATACGGAATAAAAGTGAGTTGCTCCTATAGAGTTTTCACGTCCAATAAGAAGATGCTCGGAGAGTTTAAAGGGACTGACACCTTTGATTATACTTTTTGGAAAGGAGAACTGTATCTGTCAAACGGGACTCACCTGATTAAAGTCAGCAAATCTCTAAAATCTTTAAAGCTACCTATTAAACTCTATCGTGTTCGTATGACTCCTCTAAGACACGGCATAGTGCTGTGGGGAGTTCAGAATATAGTTCTCTATAATGGAACGTTTAAGGATTTATCAGATGACCTTGTGAGGGCATTCTTGGAGAGAAAAGATGTCATATTTTGCAAGAGCTCACCGCTGAAAGGGGTTAAAAAAGAGCCTATTTCGGAAACACATGAAGTGGGCACCACGTCAAAAACACTCAACACTTCAACTGCTCAGATCAGTAAACAATATACAAGAAACTATCTCTTATTTTTAGCGGCAATTCTGCTTCTGATCATTTTGCTACTCAGAATAATCCAAACTAAAGGAAGAAAGAAAAGATAAAGCTACTCTCTCTTGTATGGCCTTCCATCCCACTTCGGTGGTCTTACCTTTCCGATTATTCCTGCAACAATGATTATTGTCACTATGTATGGCAGTATTGCAACGAACTGCCACGGTATTATCTGGGATATCGCTGGATTTGTTCTGACCCATACTGAGAGGTTGTCGAAGAATCCGAAGATGAATCCTCCAATCAATGCCCTGACTGGATTCCATCCGCTGAACACCATGTTAGCTAATGCTATGAAACCTCTACCCGATGAAATCTCTTTTGTGACAACTCCAAGCCAGTCCACGCTTAAATAAGCTCCTCCAAGTCCAGCCAATGTTGCTCCATAGACTGTCGCTAAGAATCTATACCTTTCAACGTTAACACCAAGTGCATCTGCTGCCTCTGGGTTCTCACCAACTGCTCTAATCCTAAGGCCAAGGGGAGTGTTGAAGAGAACCCAGTGGGTGATGAATACTATTGCAAAAGTTATGGGAATCATTGGACTCAAGCTGCCGTATTGGGTATTTATGAGAGGCTGAATTCTGAAGTTGGTTGGGACTTGATGCTGTCCTGCTGTTCCCCATATTGCTGGAATTCCGAAGGCAACTACACCAAGAGCGAGGATATTAACGCCGATACCTGGAATTATATGATCTCCCTTTAAATAAACGGTTATAGCGCCGTGAAGCATGCCAAGAAGCATGCCGATAAAAGCCCCGCCCAAAAGGCCTATCCATGCATTGCCGCTTGTCTCTGCAAACATCGCTCCAAAAAGGGCTGCCATGAGGAGTATTCCTTCATATCCAATGTTGACAACTCCAGCCCTTTCACTTACAACCGCACCGGTACTTGTTAGAACTATTGGAACCATTGCCGTTAACGAACCGAGGAGGATTGATACCACCATGTCAATCATCTTCTCACCACCTTCTTAACCAAGTCCCACAGTCCTGGAACTGCCACGGCAACAACAATTATACCCTGAACAACTTTAACCATTTCAAGTGGAACCCCTGCGTCTATCTGCATATATGTTGCTCCAGCTTTAAGTGCACCAAAGAATATACCGCTGAAGATTATGCCTATTGGATGATTTCTTCCAACCAAAGAAACACCTATTCCATCGAAACCGTACCCGTAAATGTTTGCCATTCCCTGGCTTATAGCATAGCTTGGAGGTCTTCCCATGACTTCAGTAGCTCCAGCAAGTCCGCTCATTATTCCACCGATGACAAATGACCAGATTATAGCCCTTTTTGGATTTATTCCACCATACTGTGCTGCCCTTTCGTTGTACCCGCTTGCCCTCAGCTCAAAGCCAAGAACCGTATGCCACAGGATGTAGTAAGTTATGACCGCCGCCACTATTGCAATGATAAATGCAAGTGAAAGCTCGCTTCCCTTCATCAGCAACGGCAATCTTGCACTTGCAGGAACTTCAAGGGTTTTATTGGGATCATTTGGATTTGCTAAGGGTCCTAAAACGAGATACAACGCTGTATAAAATGCAATCCAGTTCAGCATGATCGTGGATATGACTTCATGGACGCCCCTGTACACTTTTAGGAGTGCTGCTGGCAAAGCCCACAGTATCCCTGCAATTATTCCACCTATCAGACCCAGAACAGGATTTGCAAACATGTTTGTGAAGACTATTGCTGCTATTGCACCGAAATATACTGTACCTTCAGCACCTATGTTGAATATTCCAGTCCTGGCACTTATTGCAAAAGTTAAACCAGTGAGGATTATAGGGGTGGCCGAGCTGAGCGTCATTGACCATCCGTAAATAGAGCCCACAGCACCTTTAACAAGAGCAGCGTATGCCTCCACTGGACTATAGCCGGAAACCTTCAGCACCACTGCTCCAATAACAACTCCAATAATGATTGCAATGAGGCTTTCAAGTAGGGGTTTCATAATGTTTGAGAGCTTATCAGCTTTCATCTTTGATACCTCCCATCATAAGTCCAATCTGTTCTTCTGTTACCTCTTCAGGCTTCACTATGCCAACGAACTGCCCCTCATACATTATCGCCATCCTATCGCTCAGCTGGAGAACTTCATCCAGATCTGCAGAGACAAGCAGGACAGCTTTGTTCTCATTTCTAAGCTTAACAAGGTAGTTCCTGATGTACTCGGTTGATGCAACATCAACACCTCTGGTTGGCTGGGATGCCACTATTAATTCAGGATTTTTACTGACCTCTCTCGCAACTATGAGCTTCTGCTGATTTCCACCGCTTAAGCTTTTGACAGGTGCGTCAACACCGGGAGCGACTATGTCAAACTTCTCAATAAGCTTTTTAGCATGCTCCTTGACATTGCTCCACCTGATAGAGTTCAGTATCCCTGTGAACTCTTCCCTCCAGTGCAGTCCAAGAACGGCATTTTCTGCAACAGTCATGTCGAGTATGAGCCCCATATGCGTTCTATCTTCCGGAATATGAGCCACACCAAGGTTGTAGAGCTCTTTTGGAGGTCTGCCTGTGATGTCTTTTCCGTTCAGAATTATTTTTCCTTTTTCAATTTTTCTCAGCCCGGTTATTGCTTCGATAAGCTCTGTCTGGCCGTTGCCTTCAACACCTGCTATTCCGAATATCTCTCCCGCCCTAACTTCAAAGCTTAATCCCTTGACGGCGTCTTCTCCTCTGTCCCCCTTCACCCATAAGTTCTCTACTCTTAGAATGGGCTCCCCTGGTTCTTTTGGGGGCTTTTGGATTCTCAGCACGACATCTCTACCAACCATCATCCTTGCCAAGAGCTGGGGGGTTGCTTCGCTTGTATTAACCGTTCCGATAACTTCTCCCTTTCTGAGGACGGTGACTCTATCAGTTATTTCCATAACTTCTCTGAGCTTGTGGCTGATGAAGATAATCGTCTTTCCTTGCTCTTTAAGTGTTCTCAAGACATCAAACAACTCTTTAACCTCAATAGGAGTTAGCACGGCAGTTGGCTCATCCAGTATAAGAACGTCAACATTCCTGTACAAAACTTTTAAGATCTCAATCCTCTGCTGAACACCAACAGGGAGATTTTCAACTGGAACATCAAGGGGAACTTGAAAGTTCAATTCATCCATAAGCTTTTGAAGCTTTTTCCTGGCATTATCTACATCTATTTTTGAAAAATGCCCATGTCCTTCCATCCCGAGGATTATGTTGTGGAGAGCATCAAAAACCTCAACAAGGGTAAAGTGCTGATGAACCATACCAATACCATTTGCAAGAGCATCAGCAGGGCTCTTAAATTGAACTTCCCTACCCTTAACATAGATTTTACCTTCTGTTGGCGGGAGCATTCCCGATAAAATTTTCATCAAAGTTGTTTTACCAGCCCCATTCTCACCCAAAAGACCGTGAATCTCACCCTGCTTAACTGAAAAATCTACACCTTTCAAAGCTTTAGTTCCATCTGGGTAGATTTTAACAATGCCTTTCATGTCTATGATGGGAACTTCCTCCATAAGCTCACCTCCAAGAAAAAGAGAAAAGAAATCAAGAGCTCTTCTCCCACTTCTTAGCGAGTTCTTCCATCTCCTGCCAAGTCTTTGCATTTCTTATTGCTTCAATCTGTTCCTTATTGAATGCCTTTGGAACTACTATTTCGCCACTGATTATCTTTTGCTTCAGCTCATCCACTGCCTGCCAGATCCAATCTGGAACCTGCTTTCTTGTCTGCTCAAGTTTTGCAAAGAGTTCATCCTCGCTCTTCAAGCCAAGCTCTTCAAGCTTCTTCTTCTTAACGTCCTCTGGGAGTGAGTTGAACATTGCCTTAACGTCATCAATTGTGCTTAAGCCTACACCGCCGTCAGCCAAGCCAAGCTCCATGATTCCTCCTTTCCATTTGCCCTTAACGACCATCTCAACTGCCTTGTAGACACCGACATCAACTCTCTTCATCATTGATGCGATGATCACTCCTGGCTTGATCCAGTCCTGTGCTGAGTCGACACCAATAGCAAATGGTGGTCCCATCTCTTTTCCTTGGCTCTTGAGGTACTCACTGACGGCATCAAAGACACCCAATCCCACAGCACCGGCGACTTGGTAGATAACCCATGCACCCTGTCCGAGTTGAGCCTGAGCAGCAGTCTTACCTTTTGCTGGGTCTGTGAATGAGCCTGTGTAGGTGTACAGAACTTCAATGTTAACGTCTTTTCCGGTCTTCTTCTTGTAGTAATCCTCAGCCCACTTGATTCCAAAGCGATATCCGCCCTCAAACTTATAGAGAACTGGGATTTCAATACCAAGAACAATACCTACTTTATCCTTGCCGTCATTTGCAGCGATAAGCCCAGCAAGTGCACCTGCCAGCGCGGAACCCTCATTCTCCTTGAACAGAATGCTAACGACGTTTGGTTTGTCTGGGATGAATCCATCTACTATGGCAAACTTTTGGTTGGGGAACTCATCTGCAACCTGCTTGACGGCATCAGTCATCATGAAACCAACCGCTATGATTAGATCATACTTGCCGCTCTGGGCAAGTAGCCTGAGATTTGGCAAGTAATCACTTTCAGACTTGCTCTGGACTTCTTTAAGTTCAAGACCAAAGTCTTTTGCTGCTTTTGATGCACCCATGTAAGCCATATCGTTAAAGCTTAGATCTCCTCTACCGCCAATGTCATAAACCACAGCAATGGCACCTTTAAGCTTGGGCTTCTCTTCTGTTGTTGTCTGTGCAGGTGAGGAAGTTGCTGGAGATGATGGGGTTTGTGTGGGTGTTGTTGTTTTTTCACCACCGATACATCCACTGGCAACTACACTAAATGCCAAAACACCGATTAAAAACAAAGCAAGCACTGACCTCTTCATGTCGTAACCCCCTGCAAAGTTGTTTCACTCATGAAGAACTGCACATGCAAATATATACTTTGTGGTGTATTTTGTTAGGTTTTTCGAAAATTTTTCGAAAAATTTATTAAGCATCTCTCACATTTCATTACATGCTGAGGGAAATAGCACACTTAAGTAAAGGGGTAATATTGATCACCGGAGATGCCAGAAAAATTACCAAAATTTTCCTCAATGCTTGGCTTTCAAATGGGATGACGTTTTTAGCAGAGCACTTACCTTTCGATGTAAAATATCC
>JALTMZ010000215.1 GCA_027001105.1 Thermococcus sp. | reverse complement strand
AGATAAACTTCTAAGTGAAGAGATTAAGGAAAGCGAAGAGCTAATTAAAGCTCTTGAAAAGAGAATCTATGATACAAAAGGTGAGCTTGCAAAGCTCAAAGGAAAGATTGAGCGCTTGGAAAAGAAAAAAGACAAGCTAAAGAAGGCTTTAGATAATCCAGAGGCAAGAGAGCTCAATCAGAAGATTAGGGAAGTTGAGCATGAAATAAGCAAGCTCAGGGAAGAGTTGAGCAAAGTTGAATCAAAGCTCGAAAGCCTTGATGTGAGAATTAACGAAGAATTACTTCCAAGAAAGGCGGATCTTGAGGAGGAAATCGAAGGGCTTGTGAACAGGATTAATGCATTCAAGCAGAGCATAGCGAAGAACGAAGAGGACATAGCAAGGCTTCAAGAGGAGCTGAAGAAGTTAGAAGAGCAAGAGAATGAAGTTAGAGAGGAGCTTAAAGCCTTGAGGGATAAGAGAGAGGAGTTGAAGAAGGGGATAATCCAGCTCAGAGAGGAGAAAGATAAGCTTAATAACAGACTGCAGGAGCTTAGGATTGAGGCAAATACGCTTAAGATTAAGATTGCCCAGTACAATACCCAGCTCCAAGAGAAGAATAGGGAGCTTAAGCACCATGATACAAAGCTCGTGAAGGAAATTCCACTTGACCTTGAGAAGCTGAGGGAAGAGATTGAGCAGATGGAAGAGGAAATCAAGGAGCTTGAGCCCGTTAACATGAAAGCCATCGAGGACTTTGAGATTGTCGAAAGGAGATACATGGAGCTTAAGTCAAAGAGAGAAAGACTTGAGGCGGAGAAGGAAAGCATATTGGAGTTCATTGACGAAATTGAAGCTCAAAAGAAGAATGTCTTCATGACAACGCTTAATGCAATAGCCAGGAACTTCTCGGAGCTGTTTGCCAAGTTAAGCCCAGGAGGAAGTGCTCGTTTAATCCTTGAGAATCCAGATGATCCATTCAGTGGTGGTCTTGAAATTGAAGCAAAGCCCGCTGGAAAGGAAGTAAAGAGAATCGAGGCAATGAGTGGTGGAGAGAAAGCTTTGACGGCTTTGGCATTCGTTTTTGCAATCCAGAGATATAAGCCAGCTCCGTTCTACCTCTTCGATGAGATCGATGCACACCTTGATGATGCAAATGTCAAGAGGGTTGCTGATCTGATAAAAGAGGCATCCCAACACAGCCAGTTTATAGTTATAACACTCAGAGATGTCATGATGGCAAACGCTGAAAAGATAATCGGTGTTTCGATGAGAGATGGAATTTCAAGGGTCGTCAGCTTGAGCTTGGAGAAGGCGATGGAGTACCTTGAGAAGGCGAGGCAGAGAAATGCTTTAGGGCTTTAATAGGTGACCAAAATGGAGCGCAGATATGAAGAAGAAATAACTCCCGTTGATATTCTTTTACAGCTTGTCACAATGGGCAAAGTAGACCCCTGGAACATTGACATAGTTGATCTGACGGAAAAGTACATTGAGCGCTTAAAGGAGATGAAAGAACTTGACCTGAGGCTTTCAGCAAGAGCCATCCTTGCAGCTTCAATTCTTTTGAGAATGAAAACTGAGGCTTTGCTTTATGCGGATGAGGAGAAGGAGGAAGAGAAGAAGGAGGAGCGCATAAGGGTTGACGTTGAGCCTTATGTGCCACCCCTTAGAAGAGTCGAGCGCTACTATACCTTAGATGATCTCATAGAGGCTCTCATGGATGCTCTCGAAGATGTCGAGAAGAGAAAACCTAAGGAAAAAAAGAAGGTAGAGATTGAAGAAGAAATCTTTGTTGTTGATGACTTCAGAGTTGACATCGAAAAGCACGTGAATAGACTGTATGCGATTGTTAAGAGGCTCTATGAGGAGACTAAGGAGAAGATAAACTTTTGGGAGCTTGTGTTTGACCCAAGTCCAAAGATAGTTGCAAGGACTTTCCTCTATCTGCTGTTTTTAGCAAACATGGGGAAGGTTGAGCTTATTCAGGAGGAGCCGTTTGGGGACATATACGTTGTTCCAGTGGAAGCTTGATGATTGGTTTCACTTTCCGAAATCCTCTCTTTTCTCTTTGCCGGTCTGAAGGTTATCGCCAACAGCGGAGGTTCATCTCCAATGTAGAGGACCTTCTTTTCCCTGTTGATGTAGAAGTAGTATCTGCCTTCAGGAATTTGCTCCAGGAATTTCTTGGGTGTGGTAACTTTTGCAAACTTCTTTTCTCCCCAGAAAACGCATTCGTAGGTCTCATCGATATTTCTGACTCTTTCCATAATTTTATTAAAACTCAAGAACTCGGCATCAAGCTTTGTACATACAAGGGACTTCCTTTTGTCGGTGAAGATGATGATTTTTTCATTGATTTCAATTTTCCCGGCATTTTTGAGGAAATCTAAAAGTGCAGAATAAACTCGCTCAAGCTTTCTCCTCTTTGACAGCCTTTTGACAATTCTCTGCTTTGCGTGGTTCGTTAGAAGCATGGGTTAAGGTCGGAGA
>JALTMZ010000214.1 GCA_027001105.1 Thermococcus sp. | reverse complement strand
GTGAGCATTGTGTATGACGATCTTAGCTGATGTAAGCTTTCGTTTTTTGTCGTATACTTTTCTACCATTCGCTTTGATCTCAAAAAAATTGTTAAATACTTCATAATCAAACTTTCAATTTGGTAACCATGGCCAAGGTAGATGTTGCAGGTGAAGTTCTCAAACTCACATCAATGATAAGGGATCCCTATTTTCGCGCTATTTCCTATGCTCGGATTGGGTACCAACTGTTTCTGCTCAGGGACAACAGATACAAAAAAGCATTTGCCAATGCCGTCGAAGCTGTAAAAATGATCGAAAATCCAATTGTAATGATAAAAACACTTATAGAAATTGGCAAATATTTAAGAAAAGCTAAGATCGCAGCAGCTGTTAAAGTCTTTCACCAAGCATTTGAGATGACAAAGGCAATTCCAAACCCGGTGCATGACGAACTCATTGAGAGTATAGTTAATACCTTAATAGAGCTTAAAATGCACGATGAAGCCCTCATGTACACCTCCGAGATAAAGGATAAAATCAGAAAAAATGAAACGCTCCTCAGACTGCTAATCTCCTACATAAATACTGGAAAAGTTAGAAAAGCATATTCAATTCTCGAAATCATAGATGAGGAACCATGGTACTCAATAGCAGCTGTTGAACTTCTCAAGACACATTTAAAGAGGGAGGAATTTGGGAGTGCCATGAAAATATTGCAGAGTCTAAAAAGTAAGTATTGGATAAACGAAGCAATGAAGGAAATTGCCATCCATCTAAAAAACTACGGAGCACCAAGGGCTACTTTTGAAAAATTTGTTGATGCTGCACTGACCATGGCAGATGACCTTAGCTTTGATGCCCTTAGGAACTTACTTGTAGGCTTTGGCAGCTCGGGAGAGATAGATTCTGTTATCAGAATTATTAAAAAGATGCCTCCCGCAGAGAGAATTAAAACCTTGAAGGAAATTTCAGCCAAGATTATAGATGACGAAGAATTGCTAAGGATATTAATGATCAAAATCAGCAGGGAAGAATTTATCCCAGTAGCGAAGTTTCTGCTTACAAAATTATTAGAAAAGCCCGACAAAAAATATATCAAAGTTGTTGAAACTATTGGAGCAAGGACAGGAAACGAAGCCATTCTTGTGAAAGTGGTGACATTCTTAGCAAAAGTCGGAGAGTATAACAAAGCCCTCCATTTTGCCCATAGAGTCACGGACAGTCATTTGCGTTCCTTGGCATTTGGCAGCATAGCTGTGAATTTGCTCAAAGAGGGAGACATCGACAGGGCTATTGATACAGCATTGGAAGTTAAAGACCCCAAATGGGGTTCATGGCTCCTTGGAGAGTTGCTTGTGAAGATATTAGAACTTGCCAAAAGCAAAGAAGTTGAGGATGATTTAGAAAAGAGGGCTAATGAACAGAAAACATTGTGGGAAAAGTAGCTTTTTTAAACCTTCCTTTATACTCTTTTCTTAAGGTGATAAAAAATGGTAAGGATAGCCATTATTGGAGGTTCCGGAGTCTATGATCCCAAGCTTTTGGAGAATATAAGAGAAGAGGAAATAAATACCCCCTATGGAAAGATCAAAGTGAAAATAGGGACATACAAAGGCGAAGAAATAGCCTTTTTAGCAAGACATGGAGAAAAACACAGCGTTCCTCCCCATAAGATAAACTACCGTGCAAATATCTGGGGGCTCTATGAACTCGGTGTTGAAAGAATTTTAGCAACTTCAGCTGTGGGCTCATTGAATAAGGCTATGAAGCCCGGAGACTTCGTGATTCTTGACCAGCTTATGGACTTTACAAAAAACAGAGTGTACACGTTCTATGATGGGGAAGATTCACCACATGACAGGAAATTCGTTGCCCATATAGACTTTACTGACCCATACTGTCCAGAGATTAGGAATGCCCTCATTAGAGCAGCAAAGGAGCTCGGATTCAGCTACCATCCAAAAGGCACTTATGCTTGTATGGAAGGACCAAGGTTTGAGACAAGAGCTGAAATCAGAGCATTAAGGATTTTAGGGGCAGATGTCGTTGGAATGACTCAATGTCCAGAGGCAATTTTGGCAAGGGAGCTTGAGATGTGTTATTCAAGTGTTGCAATAGTTACAAACTTTGCTGCAGGAATAAGTTCTCAAAAGCTAACTCACACAGAAGTAGTTGAGCTGATGGCCAAGAAGAGCGAGGAAATAAAGTATCTTCTCATGAAGGCAATCGAATACATACCAAAGGAAAGAAGATGTATGTGCAAAGACGCCCTAAAAGGTGCTACAGGAGACTGATTCTCTTTTTTAATTCTGTTTTAGAAGAATGGCGCCCCGGCGGGGATTTGAACCCCGGACCTCGAGGTCCGCAGCCTCGCGCCCTATCCAGACTAGGCCACCGGGGCGCGCTCATTGGGTTTTAAAAAATGCTCTTTATAAAGTTTGCTGGCGAAAAGCTTATAAAGGCACTCTTATGTTAGTATTTAACGGACTGTGCGG